>CASBQC010000433.1 GCA_949127805.1 Nostocales cyanobacterium PMM_0081 | reverse complement strand
GTTTTAATTGTGACAAAAAATTAAAAGTTAGTAAATATCCCTTCAGAGCGATTCATAAAAATAAATGCCCAGCCCTCAATATGAGATGCTATGGACTCAAAGGAAATTAATCGGTGCCGACTGGACTCACGGTGTGATTACCGGACACGCGGGTACTCTTATATCGCTTGTTTGACAATAAGTGGTATTTATTTCTTCTCGATTCGGAGTTGCTTTGTCTCTATGAGGGATTCGGGGAGACGCGATCGCGTTGGCAATATGCTTATTTTGCCTGAATGTTTAATCAAGTTACTTGGCGTTTTGACAAAAAGCGATGGGTTTCACAAAAAGTAGACACTCATTGGACAGCCTTGTTTACTAGATCCTCGATCCCCCACGACATTTTCGGATGAAGGCTGTCCAATGAGTGTCCTGGTTCAGCCCAAGGGAATGAGTGCGATCGCGGCGACAATTTACTTGTTGAAAAATTCAGATAGTCTCAGAATGTGGCAAATACTTGTGCAAAAATATTTGTCGAGAGCGTCCCAGAAAAAATGTATTCCAATAAGATTCGACCTGATGCACCTGATATCCCGCCTTAAAATAAAGCTGCCGTGCCTGATGGTTATTTTCCAAAACGTGGAGGTATAAGTCTTTAAAGCCCCACAAAAGGGCAACTTCTTCACAAGCTTTAAGCAACTCCGATGCAGCACCCAGCCTCCGGTATTTTGGGTGAACAGCTAAATTAGACAAATAAGGAAAACTATTACCAACAGCCGTCCAAGAATCACCAAAACGCACACCTAGTTCTACAGTTCCAACTAAGTTATTAGCTGTCTTCATAGTATCAACGGCAACTAAACAAATGTGATGGGGCGCACTTGTTGCTAGACGATGCCTTAAGTCTTCGTAAATACCCAAACGTAGCAACGGGAAAGTCCATCCCCACATACCATTATGTGAGTGAAAACTTTCGGTAATGATTTCGGCAACATCAGTCAAATCAGCAGGATTAGCCGCACGAATTTGGAATTGGTTAAAAGCTTGATCGGCGGCGGCATTTACTGGTAGTTGGTGGGATGGATGAAAAAACCAGGGTGTCGTCAAAGCTAATTTAGTATTGATTTTATTCAAGGAAAATCTTATATAATATCCTAAAACATTATCAAATCTGAATGAATTGCATTCTTTTATTAACCATTAAACTTGGCGGGTGAGATTTAAAGCCTCACCTAGTATATGAGGATAAGAGCGTATGCCCAAATTCATTCTCAACCCTCGGCGCGATCGCTCTGTAGGTGTACTTGTACAAAACTTGATAGCAGAGGATGGCTTATGCTTTGAATAACAAAGCCTTTCATTGCTAAAGCGGCATTGCGCTTTCACACCGCTAGCTGTAACCAATTAGAAATAGAAAAAATTAGTTTGTCAAAAGTTTATGCCTCATTTGCGTTAAAGATAGCATCTATCTAAATAAATGTTTAAACATTGCCGGCAAAGGTAAAAGCGTAGAAAGGATAAGAATTCTTGCCTTTTGGTCATATTCGCGCCCGATGTATTTTTGAGAATTATAATATAACTCAATTATCCTAAACTATGCTTGCAGTATCTGCCATCAATCCGTAGCAAGCGATCAAGATTAAAACTGAGCGCCATTTTTGCGGATCTAGTATTGACATAATAAAGATAATTACTGGAGTTTAGATGTATTTGTCTTCACGAATAGTTAAATTTTGTGAAAAATTAACTTTCCTTGGGAACAAACAAAAGTTAGATTAAACAGCCAGATGCTGCGATCGCAGGATCGAGAAATTTTTATCAGATGTCAAGCTCAGTACAATTGACGCTTAATTATACAATTACGCCCGTAAGAACCAAAAACTCGGTTTGAAGTGGGTTTCACAAATACTCTTTCACTTCCCGACAGTGCTTAAGAGCAAACTCGTTCCTCAACACCCAAGCAGCGACCAAAGTCGGATGTTAGCACTCTTATGAAGTCTCTCGAACGCTCAAGGCGATCGCGTGCGATTGAGAAGAAAAGCGTCTCAATTATGAGAAAAAGCACTATCGGGAAGTGGGTATTGCGATCGCCTTACAGGCGCTTTAGCCCTTGGGCTGAACCAGGACACTCATTGGACAGCCTTCATCCGAAAATGTCGTGGGGGATCGAGGATCTAGTAAACAAGGCTGTCCAATGAGTGTCTACTTTTTGTGAAACCCCACCTTGTAGGGTGCGGGTTTTTTGAGTCTGTGTATTGTAACGGGCATATTCCTATTAATCTACAATTTTCTTACCATTGCCACCTGTCTGACTAATGGTTCTGATTGCTAAATTGTAAACAGGTATTTGTCTAATAGTATACTTTGACTTTAAAAATTATTCTTGTAATATTGCTGATACCATGACTGCCATAAATAAAATTTACCTGCAAATGTTAGTGCAACTGTTGCGGCGGGAAAACTTAATATGCAGCTTCAGATGGATTTTTAAGCCAGATTGGAGATCTGTATATAGTATTAATCGGTTCTCGCCGGAGGTGAAGGGATTGGCAAGCAAGTATATATTCTGTAACAGTAACGATCGCCAAATTA
The DNA here is from genome assembly GCA_949127805.1 of Nostocales cyanobacterium PMM_0081. Taxonomy (GTDB): domain Bacteria; phylum Cyanobacteriota; class Cyanobacteriia; order Cyanobacteriales; family Nostocaceae; genus Hassallia. The sequence goes on along the minus strand of CASBQC010000433.1, from coordinate 837 downwards.
ATTGGGGTGTTCCTCTTCAAATGGCGATCGGCATCTTCTATTGAGGCGAATTACTGTGAGTAAAGGCTTTTCTCCTCAGCAGTCATGTAGCCAAACAGCTTATCGCATCGAAATGCTCTGCTATTACCTGACTCAGAAATATTCGCAAGAGATCAGATTATTCTTTAACCCACTGCCGTTGCAGCAGGAAAGCGGTGCATGAAATCTCAATCAAACAGTAAGCCGAAAATTTTGGTTGTCGATGACGAACCAGACAACCTTGACTTGCTCTACCGCACCTTCTATCGCGACTATAAGGTGCTTAAGGCATCCTCTGGTCCTGCGGCATTAGAACTGCTTCAGCAAGAAGGAGAAGTCTCCGTGATCATTTCCGATCAGCGGATGCCAATGATGAGCGGTACAGAATTTTTGAGCCTAACCGCAGCTCAATATCCAGATATCATCCGGATTATCTTAACTGGCTACACCGATGTCGAAGACTTGGTAGAAGCAATCAATGCTGGTAAGGTATTCAAATATGTCACCAAACCGTGGGAAGCAGAGGAACTCAAAGCAGTGGTACGCCAAGCTTTGGATACCCACAACGTCCTCAAAACCCGCACCCGCGAACTTACGCGCACCCTCCGTCAGGAATCCCTACTAAACACCGTTACAAACACAATTCGCAGCGCCTTAGACTATCGGCAAATTCTACAAGCAATTGTGGATACCGTGGGTCATATGCTGGAAGTGGATGTTTGCTTGTTGCGTCCTTTCCAAGATGGGCAGTTGGTGGATGAAAATTTTATTTACCAAAGGGGGATTTCAGAGGACTCCTTGGAGAGATGGAGACAAGGG
>CASBQC010000432.1 GCA_949127805.1 Nostocales cyanobacterium PMM_0081 | reverse complement strand
CTCCCCTTGTCCCCCACTCCTCTTTCCCCGGCTATCTCTACCAAAGTATGCAACTCATACCAGTTATCCACCACGATGGTGCAACCAGATTCAATGGCAAAAATTAGCTCTTGGCGAGACTTATTATTGCTATGAAGGTAGATTTTATCAGGACTGACACCTGCTTGTAGGGCTGTGTAAAGTTCACCCCCAGATGCTACATCTACACCTAAACCTTGATGAGCGGCGATCGCGCAAATTGCCAAACAACTCCAAGCCTTTGAAGCATACAATACCTGAGATTCACCTTTGTAGTATTGCTTAAAAGTGTCTCGATATTGCTCACAAGCCAAGACGAGGGTTTCTTCATCCAAAATATATAAAGGCGTACCAAACTGCTGAACTAGAGTTGTAACATCACAACCACCAATTTCCAGGCAGTCATTACTATTAACTCTGGCACTCAAGGGTAAAAGTTGCTGATTCGGCGACAATTTGCCATTTTTAGCCTCTATATCAGGTAAATACTGACTACCAGAATATTGAATGCCTGCCGGGTGAGTCGATACCATAACTATAAGAATTGTCCTTGTTCAAATTACGGGTGTGAGTGAGTATTCCGATTCTCAGTTTACTTTGCGTTGTACTATTACCAATAATTGTGATCTCATTAGCCTTACAAATTCAATCATTGACAGCGAAGGATCTGAGTGCAGCTTTAGAACTCGATCAAGCTTGTTTTGGCGGTTTGTGGAATTTAGAAGCCTACCAACGAGAGTTGGAAAGTCCCAACACTGAATTACTCGGATTATTTTCTTCTGTTTCTAGCTCCAGAATGCTGGGAATGGGTTGCTTTTGGTCAATTGTAGATGAAGCACACATTACAATTGTGGCAGTTCACCCTCAATACCAGCGACAAGGTTTAGGTGCGGCTTTACTATATTCGCTTTTGGTGACAGCTTACGATCGCGGTTTGGAACGAGCCACCCTAGAAGTACGAGTTTCCAACACCGCAGCAATATCTTTATATCAAAAATTTGGTTTCAAAACAGCTGGGCGACGGCGGGGTTATTACAGAGATAACGGTGAAGATGCCTTAATTCTCTGGACTGGAGAAATGCAACAGCCAGATTTTCCCAAAACTTTAGACACATGGCATACCATAGTTTGCGATCGCTTGAGTCAGTCTGAGTGGCAGTTAGTTTTTTCCTAATCATTAGTATTTCTAATCTAATTAAGCATGAAAGCCCAAAATATATTAGATATTTAAAATTTGTGTTGATATGTATTGAAAAGGACACCATATTATGGTATTAGATATTCTTTGGGAAGGGCGAAAAAAACACCCAAAACCCGTTTTTTGCAGTGAAATCGAGCGGCTAAAATCAAGGCTCTCAGTATACAGACCACATCAAAGTTATAAAAATTTAATAATTATCTCATTAACCTGAGTGTTAGCCCTTGGATGTCTATCTGTTTATACAGACACCCAAACTTAAGGCTTATGCTAAAATCAGCATACCGGCACGACGCAGGTGATGGGATCAACGAAACTATGTTTGAACGCTTCACAGAAAAAGCCATTAAGGTAATCATGCTTGCTCAAGAAGAGGCACGCCGTCTTGGGCATAATTTTGTCGGTACTGAGCAGATCCTCTTGGGTCTAATTGGCGAAGGTACCGGGGTGGCGGCTAAGGTGCTGAAATCAATGGGCGTCAATCTCAAAGACGCTCGGATTGAAGTAGAAAAAATCATAGGTCGAGGCTCAGGCTTTGTTGCTGTGGAAATTCCCTTTACGCCACGGGCAAAGCGAGTTCTAGAACTATCCTTGGAAGAAGCGCGCCAATTAGGACATAACTACATTGGTACCGAGCATCTGCTGTTGGGCTTGATCCGCGAAGGGGAAGGCGTAGCAGCCAGAGTTCTAGAAAACCTCGGTGTGGATCTTTCCAAGGTGCGAACCCAAGTCATTAGAATGCTGGGAGAAACAGCCGAAGTTTCTCCAGGTGGTTCATCAGGTCGAACAAAAACCCCAACGTTGGACGAATTTGGCTCGAATCTGACCCAAATGGCAGTAGACGGCAAGCTCGATCCAGTAGTGGGACGCGCAAAAGAAATTGAACGGGTGATTCAAATCTTAGGTCGCCGCACCAAAAATAACCCAGTATTGATTGGGGAACCTGGTGTAGGTAAAACGGCGATCGCTGAAGGTTTGGCGACACGCATTTCCACCAAAGATATCCCCGACATCTTAGAAGATAAGCGCGTTGTCACTCTCGATATCGGTTTGCTGGTAGCTGGTACCAAGTACCGGGGTGAATTTGAAGAACGCCTGAAGAAAATCATGGACGAAATTCGTCAGGCAGGCAATGTCATTCTCGTGATTGACGAAGTTCACACCCTTATTGGTGCAGGTGCAGCAGAAGGTGCTATTGATGCGGCAAACATCCTCAAACCAGCTTTGGCAAGAGGTGAATTGCAGTGTATTGGTGCGACAACCCTGGATGAATACCGCAAACACATCGAGCGAGATGCAGCGCTAGAGCGACGCTTCCAACCAGTCATGGTAGGTGAACCGAGCGTTGATGAAACAATCGAGATTTTGTACGGACTTCGTGACCGTTACGAACAGCACCACAAGCTGAAAATCTCCGATGAAGCTTTAGTAGCAGCCGCGAAATTATCTGATAGATATATTAGCGATCGCTTCCTTCCAGATAAAGCCATCGACTTGGTTGATGAAGCAGGTTCTCGCGTCCGCTTGATTAACTCCCAATTGCCACCAGCTGCAAAAGAGTTAGACAAAGAACTGCGTCTGATATTGAAAGAAAAAGACGACGCAGTGCGCGGTCAAGACTTTGAGAAAGCAGGCGAACTGCGCGATCGCGAAATGGAAATCAAAGCCGAAATTCGGGCGATCGCTCAAAGCAAAACCAACGCATCCGGTACAGAAGGTTTAGAACCCGTCGTCACCGAAGAGGACATCGCCCACATCGTGGCATCTTGGACAGGAGTTCCGGTGAACAAACTCACCGAATCCGAATCCGAAAAGCTGATGCACATGGAAGACACCCTGCATCAGCGCCTTATCGGTCAAGAAGATGCTGTCAAAGCAGTTTCTCGTGCCATTCGCCGCGCTCGTGTCGGTTTGAAAAATCCTAATCGACCCATCGCCAGCTTTATCTTCTCAGGTCCTACTGGTGTTGGTAAAACTGAGTTGGCGAAATCCTTGGCGAGTTACTTCTTCGGTTCCGAAGAAGCAATGATTCGCCTAGATATGTCCGAATATATGGAGCGCCACACCGTCAGCAAACTGATTGGTTCGCCTCCTGGTTATGTCGGCTACAACGAAGGCGGTCAGTTGACCGAAGCTGTGCGCCGTCGTCCTTACACCGTCGTGTTATTCGATGAAATCGAGAAAGCGCACCCAGATGTATTCAACATGCTGCTGCAAATTCTTGAAGATGGTCGATTAACTGATGCCAAAGGTCGCACGGTAGATTTCAAGAACACCTTGCTGATTTTGACATCAAACATCGGTTCTAAGGTAATTGAAAAAGGTGCTTCCAGCATCGGTTTCGAGTTCACCGATAACGCTGGCGAGACGCAATACAACAGAATTAAGACTTTGGTGAACGAAGAACTTAAGCAGTACTTCCGTCCAGAGTTCCTCAACCGATTAGATGAAATTATCGTCTTCCGTCAGTTGAGCAAGCTAGAGGTGACAGAAATCGCTGAAATCATGCTCAAAGAAGTATTTGGTCGTTTGACAGAAAAGGGTATCGTCCTAGAAGTCACCGATCGCTTCAAAGACCGCTTGATTACAGAAGGTTATAGCCCCAGTTATGGTGCTAGACCTTTACGTCGGGCGATTATGCGCTTGTTAGAAGATAGCCTCGCCGAGGAAATTCTTTCTGGTCGCATCAAAGAAGGTGATACAGCCGTCGTTGATGTCGATGAAAGCGGTACTGTGCGAGTTAGTGGTGGACAGCAGCGGGAATTATTGACCCCAGTCGCTGAGTAAGATTGAAATTTGAGAAAATTAAATAACGGTAGAGGGTGAAAGTCCTCTACCGTTTTTTGTTTGAATATGTATGGGATTTATAGTTGTTCAGGACTTACGCACGGACTACGTATTTCCGTCATTGCGACGTAAGGAAGCAATCTCAAAGTCTTGTTTTCTGGTAACGAGTGCGTAAGTCCTATTGTTATACCGTTTCACAAAAACCTTGATACAAATACAGACCTGTAGAGACGTAGCAATGCTACGTCTCTCACTATTAACGTAAAATGGTATTATATTTTTCGCTTAACTGTGTAGAATGGGCGATCGCACATAATTTATCTTGAGATAGAATCAACTTAAATCAGGAATTACTGTTAATTTATGGAAGTGTCAAAATCGACTACTCAGAAAGAGAGCACCCAGTTAGAAACAACAGAAATACCTGTAAAATTCCAAAATATCAGCCGTCGTGAATTTATGAAATTGCCATTAGAAGAACGGCGACGTATATTAGCAGAACAAGCTAAGTTAATGTTAAGACATTATCAGCAAGATAAAGAATGGCAAGAATTAGAAACAGGAGACTTGATTGATTATTAGCTCTGCTGGATCTAAACGGGGTGATATTTGGTTGGCTAATTTTGATCCAACAGTGGGAGCAGAAATTAAAAAAGTCAGACCTGCTGTGGTAGTAAGTTCTGATGGCGTTGGTAAATTACCTATTAAGTTAATTGCACCAGTCACAGACTGGAAGGAATATTACGCTGGCAATATCTGGCACGTCAAAATTGAACCAGATGCTACGAATAGTTTGACAAAAGCTTCTGCTGTAGATGTTTTACAATTGCGCGGTATGGATGTGCAAAGATTTATCCGTAAAATCGGAGAATGTTCGACTGAAATCATGGAGGAAATTGCTGCGGCTATTGCTGCTATAGTCGAATATTTTTGATAAATCGAACAAACCTTTTATAAATTTCACCTGCCCAAAACTGGCGACATTAACTAATAG
>CASBQC010000431.1 GCA_949127805.1 Nostocales cyanobacterium PMM_0081 | reverse complement strand
CAATTATTTTAGTATTAATTAAAACTTTTTGACAATTTGACATTACTGACACCAGATTGAGTAAAAATGTTTGTTTGTTGGTGAATGTATAGCGTGATCGTGTAAGTTTTGCAACTTCTGCAACTAACTGATCAGGGTCAAAAGGCTTAAAAATCAGTTCTTGAAATCCAGCTTCAAAAGCTTTAGTACGGGTTTGCTCTCGATGTATAACCCGTAATCGCAAGGGCAGGAAGAAACCCTCCTTCTAGCGCTTCTTTGAGTCTGATAGAGTGAATAACCATCCTTGCCTTCCATACGGATTTATGTAGTGACCATTACGGCGATCGCCTGAATCAGTTAAAGGCAACATTAACTTTACTTTTCTTTACATATAGCAGTCCTATTTATCCAAAAACTTGGGCTTCTGGCAAATATCAAGTTTCATATCCCCGACTTCGCATAAGTTGTCGGGGATATTGTTTAGTAGGATTGCTATAATCCTTTGGGCGATCTCCGCTAACCCACCAATCGAACCGGACGCCCCGCCCGGATTTCTCAGCGTCCAAAAGCTTAATTTGGGATTAGTTTCTGGCGGCGCTCATTCTCTAATTAATATTTAAACAATAAACAGCATGAATTCCCCTACCAATCTTTTCACACCCATCCAACTTGGTGACTACACCCTCCCCAACCGGATCATAATGGCACCAATGACACGTTTGCGGGCAATTGAAAGCATCCCCAATTCCTTAATGGCGACTTATTACGGGCAACGGGTAAGTGCTGGGTTAATTGTCACCGAATGCACAATGGTTTCACCCCTCAGCCTGGGATACATGAACTGTCCAGGAATTTACACAGACGAACAAGTTGCCGGATGGCGGTTGGTAACAGATGCAGTGCATGAAAAAGGGGGACGAATTTTCTTGCAACTTTGGCATTGTGGGCGAATTTCCCACCCCAGTTTGCTTGATGGACAATTGCCAATTGCGCCGAGCGCGATCGCTGCTGTTGGCGAACTCCACACAAGCGCAGGTAAAGTATCTTTAGAAACACCCCGCGCTTTAGAAACTCACGAAATACCCGAAATAGTCGCACAATTTCACCTCGGTGCAGAAAATGCGAAAGCTGCCGGCTTTGATGGGGTGGAACTCCACGGTGCTTTTGGCTATTTGATAGATCAATTTTTGCAAGATGGTTCTAACCAACGCACAGATGAGTATGGTGGTTCAATTGAAAAGCGATGCCGATTTATGTTAGAAGTAATCCAAGCCGTCGCCAGCGTCTGGGGTGCAAACCGTGTTGGAATCAAACTTTCACCGAGTAACACCTTCTACGGAATGCATGATTCCAACTTCTTAGAGACATTTACTTACGCCATAAATGCGCTCAACTCCTTCGGACTGGCTTACCTTCACCTCATGGAACCGAATGAAGTTGATTTGAAAACCCGCGACGTGATGAACCCCCTCACACCTTACTTCCGCCAAATATATCAAGGCACCTTAATCACCAATGGCGGCTACGATAACTTAAAAGGCGATCGCATCTTAGCTAAAGGCGATGCAGATTTAGTATCTTTTGGCAAATTATTTATCGCCAATCCTGACTTACCAAAACGCTTTCAACTAAACGCCCAATTAAACACACCAGATCCAAAGACATTTTACGCTCCAGATGCCAAAGGATATACTGATTACCCATTTTTAGAACTTCAGAACATTTAAATATTTCACAAGTTATCCAATTAGTCAAGCATCATAACTAACAAACCGCAAAATCTTTTCCGTCTTATAATTATCGACAGAACAGCTAACAAAACGGATGACTGAAATATCTTTCGTAGTAGGCACGAAGAGTGCTCACTACTGCGTAAGTTTTATCAATTAAGATATTTCTTAATTATGTTGTTTTCAAGGCTGTTCTCATCAACTATAGCGGCTCTATGTTTGAATAAACTACATCGATTCTCCAGTTTATACAAACTTGGCAATCTGTAATTCATTCAACAGCGACTCCCTATAAATATCACTTCGGAAGGTTGCCAAAATTATGGATCTGTCAAACTTTAGCACTCACCAAAACTTAGAAGCTGCCTTTGGTGGTGAATCGATGGCAAATCGCAAATATTTGTTTTTTGCTGACGTGGCACGTAAACTTGGGTTTGCAGACTTAGCGAAACTTTTTAGAGAAACAGCAGAACAAGAAACTCAACATGCTTTCTCACATTTTGTTTTGCTACATCCAGAACTTGTTGTAGAAGATCCAACAGCTTTAACTGAAGAACAAAAGCGAGAAATTATGTCTCGTTGTTTATCTTTGGCAATTGAAGGTGAAACCTATGAATACACTACAATGTATCCCGAATTTGCCGCCGCTGCCCAGAAAGATAGAGACAATCCGGCTACAGAAGAATTTCTCAAACAAGCTAAAGAATCTGCCGATCATGCTAATATATTTCACGAAGCCGCGCATCGTTTTGGCTTACTGAAATTCGTAGAAAATTACCACGCAGATCGCTACGCAGAAGCTTTAGAAGTTTTGAATGGAGGAAAGGCAGCACCCAAAGCAGCAGGTGATGATGCAAAAACTCGCAAATGGATTTGCAAAGTATGCAGCATGATTTACGATCCGATTGCTGGCGATCCTGATTCGGGAATTGCACCGGGTACACCTTTTGAACAAATTCCCGATGATTGGCATTGTCCTATATGCGGTGCGAGCAAAAAAAGTTTTACACCGCTTGAGGAAAAAATTGCTGCTTAATTAGTGCGATAAATTAGGTATTTTATTAAGCTCTTTGGCGTGGTATCTGTAGAGATGCCTCGCCAACTTGCCTATTAACCCACAAAAAATATCATGAATTCCGAAGAAGAAAATCAGCAATTTGAACGCCAAAAACCACTTTATAAAGACGCAAATTTTCAGATTATTTGTGCAGTTTCTCTAATGGCAGTTCTCGGAGTAGCTAGCGTAGGTCCAGCTTTTCCCTATTTAGCTGAAGCATTAAAAGTTAATCCGAAAAATAATGGTTTATTGATTACAGTATTCACCCTTCCGGCTGTAGTTTTAGGTCCTGTTATTGGTATCCTTGCCGATAGATTGGGGAGAAAGAAAATTATCGTTCCCTCACTGTTCTTATTTGGAATTGCTGGTACAGCCTGCGCTTTTGCCCGTGACTTTAACCTTTTGTTATTTTTGCGTTTCTTGCAAGGAATTGGTGCTGCTTCTTTGCCTTCTCTCAGCGTCACTTTACTTGGCGATTTCTATGCAGCAGACAAACGCACTACTGCAATGGGTTACAACGCAAGTGTCAGCAGTATCGGCACAGCAAGTTATCCTGCAATTGGCGGTGCATTAGCGACACTTGGCTGGTTTTATCCCTTTCTGCTGCCCATAGTAGCGATTCCTATCGGTTTTTTGGTGTTATTTAAATTAAAAAATCCGGAACCGAAAGGAAACCGAAACCTCAAAGAATATTTGAGAAATGCTGGCAAAGTTCTGAGAAATCGCCAATTGTTTGGACTTTTTATTGCCAGTGCCGCTAACTTCTTTCTCCTCTACGGAGCTTATGTAATTTATCTACCACAATTAATTAAAAATACATTCAAACAACCGCCTTGGACAATTGGATTGATACTCTCAAGTGTTTCTGTTGCGCTTGCTATCACAGCTTTACAGTTAGGAAAAATCTCCCGAAAATATTCCGCAACAACTTTAATTAGAGCATCTTTTGTTTTCTATGCGTTAGCTCTATTCATTGTTCCCTTTCTACACAATATTTGGTTATTATTAATCCCAACCACAATTTTTGGCGTTGGTTTGGGTATTGGTTTGCCCAGTACCCAAACACTTTTGGCAGAGTTAGCACCAAGAGAATATCTCGCGACAATTCTATCGGTGAATGGTACATTTTTCGGTATAGGGCAAACCCTAGGACCCCTTTTGATGGGAATAGCCTTTGGTATTGGCGGAATTAATAGCGTATTTTTTACAGGTGTAGGTTTTGCAATTCTTACTCTGATTGTCTTTAGATATTGCACTTGCTTGTAATCTGCAACCCTCTAGTTTCTACCGTAAGCAAGATGTGTAATAACAACTTTGGGTAAATACTGTTTTTATCTGTTTTGCGTAATAGGGACTAGGGAATAAAAAAATTACCCAATACCCAACTTCAAATCTACACTGCTACAAAAAGTCAACCTAAGTTAATATCACTTAATAAATTGGATTAGTTATGAAAGTAGGATCTGCATACACAAGACTCTTAGTCTCAGACTTGAAAACTTCCTTTGATTTCTACAAAGATGTTATGGGATTTGAAGTAAAAATCGAAAATCTAGAAGATGGATACGCTGAGTTTCAAGTTGGAGACATGAAACTGAGTTTATTTCGCCGGCAAGAAATGGCACAGATGATTGCTAATACTGCCAAGCCACCTCATGCCGAATGTCAAGATAATGTAGCCTTAATTTTTACAGTGCATGATGTAGAAGAAGAGTATGAAAAATTAATCCATCAAGGTGTTAAGTTTAGCACCGCTCCAATGAACAATCCCTACTACGGAATTAAAACAGCTTATCTACGAGATCCTGACGGAACTTTAATAGGACTATTTGAATTGTTAGTTTAACTGTTAATAGTTAGTAGTTGATTAACAGTTATCGGTTAGCCACTATCCACGACCTGCCAACTAGTATCAACTATCCACGCTCCCACCAACCACCAACCACTAACCACTATCCATTCCCCATTCTTGAGACGCTATGGCTAAACCTGTGATTCTGACGGTTGATGACGATCCAGAAGTTTTGCAAGCTGTCGCACGGGATTTGCGTCAGGAATATGGCGATCGCTACCGCATTTTGCGTGCCGAATCAGGTGCTGGTGCCTTAGAAGCATTGGAACAAATAAAACTCCGCAACCAGCCAGTGGCACTGTTCCTCGCCGATCAGCGGATGCCGCACATGTCTGGTGTCGAGTTTTTAGAACAAGCACTATCCATGTTCCCAGACGCAAAACGCGCATTACTTACGGCTTATGCAGACACCGATGCCGCTATTCGTGCCATCAACACCACAAAAATCGATTATTACTTAATGAAACCGTGGGACCCCCCACAAGAACGCTTGTATCCCGTGCTGAACGATTTGCTTGATGACTGGCAAGCCACCTTCCATCCACCGTTTGAAGGCATTCGCGTCATTGGCAACCGCTGGTCCCCCCAATCTCATCAAGCCAAAGACTTTCTCGCCCGAAATCAAATCCCCTATCAGTGGATGGACATCAAGTTATCACCAGAAGCACAGCAACTAGCTGAATACGCCAATTGTGATAAATTACACCTGCCCCTTGTTCTATTTATCTTTATTGGCGCACAACCGCACACCGACTGGTTAGATGGGGTGGTGGAAAAAGGCGATCGCGGCTTTATTTTAACAGGTCCCGATTTACAACTCAACGGACGCCGCCCCAAAGGATGGACACTCGAACGCGATCCTTACTTATTAGAAACCAACATCCCCGGTGTTTTTGCAGTCGGTGACGTGCGTCAAGGTTCAGTCAAGCGAGTTGCTTCCAGCGTCGGTGAAGGCTCAATTTGCGTTCAATTTGTACATCAATATCTCCGCAACGTAGTGTGATGAAAACCTTTCTTTCCCCCTTCCTTACAAGGCAAGGGGGTAGGGGGTTAGATTTTTACATCAAAAATTCATTGTTTGATGTCACAATGAAATAAAAATAGAGAGGTAAAATCCATGCAACAAATAACTCTCGCTGAAGCATCTCAACATTTGCCCGAATTAATTGAAGCCGCAATTAATGGTGAAGAAATCGTGATTACAAAAGACGAGCAACCAGTTGTGAAACTCACTCCTATATCGCCAGTGAAACGTCGCCCCGCCAAAGCTGGTAGTGCTAAAGGTTTAGTCACAATATCAGATGATTTTGACGAGCCTTTAGAAGACTTTAAGGATTATATGTAATGAGGCTACTGCTGGATACTCATACCTTCATTTGGTTTGTCATTGATAGCCCTCGACTCAGCGTTATGGTACGGGGGCTAATTGAAAATGAAAACAATGAGAAGCTACTTAGTACAGCTAGTGTTTGGGAAATGGCAATTAAACAAAGCACTGGCAAACTAAATTTTGGTAAGCCTTTTAGGGAATTTATAGAGGAGCAAATTAATATGAACAGCATTGATTTGCTAAATATTAATTTAGACCATATCGATGTGATTGCAAAGCTAGCTCTTCATCATCGCGACCCATTTGATCGACTTTTAATTGCACAAGCAATGGTTGAGCAAATACCCATTTTAAGTGCTGATTCTGCTTTTGATGCTTATCCGATTGAGCGGTTGTGGTAAGTAGCAAAAAAAGAAGAAATTTTGCGAAATGCCTCATACAGTTTATCAATCAATATTGATACGGAGTTGCCATGCTGCACGATCCTAACCAAAACACACTGTTCCCGAAGCTGCCTGATGAAGCATTACAGGAGATGCAGCAATTTGGCAAAGAAATTAAGCTTAATAAAGGCGATATCCTATTTAATGAAGGCGAATCAAACTATAATTTTCATGTTGTTTTAGAAGGTGAAATTGAGATTACCAAACAAGTTGGTGATGAGACAAGACTCTTAGCAGTGCATCGTCGTGGTGAATTTATGGGTGAATTGTCGATGCTGACTGGTTCCGCATCAATTGCCAGCGCTAAAGCCTTATTACCCAGTCGCGTCTTACAAGTTGAGATTGATACTTTTAGACATATAATGGCGCAATGTTCGCCTTTAGCTGATGTTATTCTAACCGCAATGGCAGGACGAACCAAAGACGTAGAAGCACAACTTAGACAACAAGAAAAGCTGGCAGCGTTAGGTAAAATGTCAGCGGGACTAGCACACGAATTAAATAATCCCGCCGCAGCTGGAAGACGTGCAGCAGGGCAATTGCGCGATAATTTTCAAAACTTGCAAAATCTCGCTTTGCAGTTAAATTTACTCAATAAAGAACAACTAAATTTTATTATCAATTTTCAATTGCAAGCGACACAACATACAACCAAATTTGATACACTTACCCAAAGCGATAAAGAAGACGAATTAACAGACTGGCTAGAAGATCATGATGTTAGTAATGCTTGGAAACTTGCCTCTACATTAGTTTCTGCCGGCATTGATGCCGAGAAGTTAGATACTCTCGCAGACAACATACCCTTATATTGTCTCAACAACGTTTTAACTTGGCTAGAAGCTGCACTTGCTTCTCATGGACTAATCAACGATATTGAACAAAGTACTAGCCGTATTTCTGAATTAGTGAAAGCAATTAAAGGCTATTCTTACATGGATCAAGCCCCATTGCAAGAGATAGATTTGCATGATGGCATTGAAAATACTCTGCTTATTCTTAATCATCGTTTGAAAAAAGGAGTCATTGTTAAGCGCGAATATGATAAGACTCTGCCACGGATTTCTGCTTATGCTAGCGAACTGAATCAAGTATGGACAAATTTGATTGATAATGCCATTGATGCGATGGATGGAAAAGGCAATTTACCCATACGCACATATAGACAAAATAGCTGCATTGTAGTCGAAATCGCCGATACTGGAATGGGAATACCGCCAGCAATTCAAAATAGAATTTTTGAGCATTTTTTTACTACAAAAGGTGTCGGACAAGGTACAGGTTTAGGTTTGGAAATTGCCTACCGAATTATTGTTAAAAGACATAAAGGTGATATTCACTTTGAATCAAAACCTGGTAATACTCGTTTTCGGGTAAGTTTGCCTATTCAATCAACTAGTGACTCATGCAAAAAAGAGTAATAAATTATGACTTGAATAACTTCTCACTCAACACTCCGCGTTACTCTGCGTTTAAATTCCAATATTCATTTTATGCTTGATATCAACACTTTACGCCAAGTACCACTTTTCACAAAGTTACCAGAACAACTGAACCGGGTGAAGAATGGCGTTGGTGTTATATCGATAAAACTTTCGTTTAGAAAATAAATTCTTAGCCGCTGCGACTAAAAAACACAGCAGCTATCACAATTAAACTTAAAAGCACAAAAGGTATCCAAAGATTAGGGATATCTGATAGATTCATAATTTATTAATCAGCATAAAAGCGATAATTGTTTTCATACATAGCAGCCAGAGTGGAATATTTACATCAATTAGATTTCTTAATTTTGAACCTTGAACTTGGAATTTATTATGACATCTTCAGGAACAGTAACATGGCTACAAGAACGCACAGCTTTAGGAATTCTTGAAGCTGAAGTGTTAAATGCGATCGCCCAACAAATCGAAGAACAAATCATCCCACCTCAAACCAACCTCGTTGTAGAAAATACTTCCCCAGAAGCACTTTACATTCTTATCGAAGGTCAACTCGAAAGCGATAGCAGCAATCAAGCCAACCCAGCGTTAGCAATTGGCTTTCTTCCCGGCGCCGTGATTCACCTGCAAGAATTACTGTTAGACCAGCCGACGCAACGCACTATCACCACCCTTACAGAATGCCATATTTGGGTTGTGCCTGCCGTTAAATTTCGCGTCTTAGTCAGTGAATACCCGGAAATTTTTCAAGCTGTTTCCCGTCAATTGGCGCAGGAATTAGCGGATTTAACATCAGCCTTTACCTACGAACAAGAACGAGCGATCGCCTTGCGTCCGTATTTAGTCACCAAAGCCAAACGGGGAATTGTTGGTACAAGTCGCTATGCGGTGCGTTTGCGCGAGGAAATTCGCGAAGCTGCCAGCCAACGCAAATCTGTGTTGATTTTCGGCGAACCAGGCTTAGAAAAAGACAATATAGCCGCTTTAATTCATTTTGGTTCCAAACAGCGACGCGAACCGATTATCAAAGTTAACTGTGGTATTTTGCAAACCAGCGGTGCAGATTTGTTTGGACGTGCTGGCGGCAGAGCCGGACTGCTAGAATGGTTGGGGGAAGGTACTCTCATCCTCAACAACATTCAAGAAACTCCCCCAGAATTGCTGCCACAATTAGCAAGTTTAATAAAAAGCTCTACGTATAATCCCGTAAATCGTTCCGAAGAACCACCCGCCGCACCCCGCACTTCTCGCGCTCGGATTTTAATCGTAGCCGAAAAAAATCAGCCGCAAATCGAACGCTGTATCGGTCATAACATCAAAGTGCCACCGCTACGAGTGCGGAAAACTGATATCAAGGTTCAAGTCGATTATTACATCAGTCTTTATACCCAGGCTAGGGGTAATTATAAACAAAAATTAGCACCAGAAGCATTGCGCCGTTTGCAATCTTATGATTTTCCTGGCAATTTAAAAGAATTGCAAAGTTTGGTAGAAAGAGCGATCGTCCAAGCTGGGTCAGCGCGGGAGTTAACAGAAGAAATTTTCTGGTCAGTGGATACGAAGAAAAAGCGATTTCGAGTGAATTTGTTGAATGTTTATCCAAATTTGCGGAAGTTTCTCCGTAGTCCGTGGTGGACAAATCGCATTAATTATGGCTTTACTGCCACTGCTTTTGCGTTGATTGTCGCAGTCTTATTTATTGGACCGCAAACACGCGATCGCAATTTCGTTCTCAATCTATTTTGGGCTTGGTGGTGGGCTTTTTTCCTATTTCTATTTCCCTTTCTCGGTCGCGTGTGGTGCGCTGTTTGTCCCTTCATGATTTACGGCGAAATTACGCAAAAACTCTCTTTATGGTTGTTTCCTCGACAACTCAAACACTGGAATCGACAGCTTGCTGAAAAATGGGGTGGATGGTTTCTTTTTGGACTATTTACCCTAATTTTTCTGTGGGAAGAACTTTGGAATTTGGAAAATACAGCTTATCTTTCCGCTTGTTTGCTACTCTTAATTACCGCCGGTGCGATGATTTTCTCTGCCATTTTTGAAAGACGATTTTGGTGTCGATATCTTTGTCCCATCGGCGGAATGAATGGTTTATTTGCTAAACTTTCAATGACCGAACTTCGAGCGCAGCAAGGTATTTGTTCCGCCACTTGCACTACTTATCAGTGCTACAAAGGTGGACCGCAAAAAGGCGAAGGAATGGAAACTAATGGATGTCCTTTGTATTCGCACCCAGCGCAATTAGAAGATAACAAAGACTGCGTACTGTGCATGACTTGTCTTAAAGCTTGTCCCCATCGTTCCGTCGAGTTTAATTTACGTCCACCTGGTATTGAATTGTGGACAACTCATGTACCCCACACTTATGAAGTAGCACTGTTATTTTTACTATTAAGTGGAGTGTATCTGCATCGCTTACCAGAATTGCAATCTTGGTTAGGATTACATCTCGATTTAACCCAGTTTTGGCAACATTTAGGATTATCGCTGCTAGCTTTAATTATCCCCGTAGCTGTTCCCTTTGCGGCATATGGCTTGATGAAAATAATAAATTTTGGACGTAAGCCAAAAGCATTTATAGAACTGGCTTATGGCTATCTACCATTAGTTTTGGGAGGTAACTTAGCTCATTATCTGCGTTTGAGCCTAGAAGAAGGCGGACGCATTCTCCCGGTAACTTTTGCCACTTTTGGTCTAAATGGCGAACAGTTGCCTGTATTGGTCGCTCATCCAGCGGTGGTTGACTTTTTGCAAGGTGTCACTCTAATTTTTTCAGTTTTGTTAACAATAGTCTTAACCCAAAAAATTGCTCGTCAACCGATGCGATCGCTCTTTTGGCAACACTTAGCAGCTATTACACTAGGCGCTAGTATGTGGGCAATTATAGTGTCTAGTTAGTGAAAACTTAGATCCCCGACTTCTTAAAATTTGTCGGGTATCTGGACACTGCGTACTCACATAAAAAACCCTAATAAAGTTTATTTATGTTGAAAAATAACTCATAATGTTGCAATCAAGCAGTAGAAACTTTATAGACAATCATCAGAAACTCTTGCAATTTAACAGCTTGGCAGAATCCTTTCCCAGAGACTTGCTTGGTGAAGTAGACCTTCTGAGAATTACCGCAAGAGCGAAACAAAAGCAAAAAGATAAGCAAACACTGGGTCAATTTTTGACTCCTGCGATCGTAGCAGAATTAATGGCTGGGATGTTTGAAAAACTTGATTTTCCTCAAATATCTCTCCTTGATGCTGGAGCCGGCTCTGGTTCATTACTTGCAGCATTCGTGGCTAACCTTTGTCATCAGCAACAACACCCAATCAATTTAGATATTGTTGCCTATGAAATAGATCCATTTATGATTAAGTATTTGCGTCAGACATTAAAATTATGTGCAAGCGAATGTCAGATAGCTGGTATTTACTTTAATTATGAAATCCGTGAAAGAGACTTTATTGAAGATGCCGTCAGAATTCTTAATGGCAATTCAAGATTTACTCACGCTATTCTCAATCCTCCGTATTTGAAAATCAAAGCTAATTCCCAGGTACGTGCATTGTTACGTTCTCTGGGATTAGAAACCAGCAATCTCTATACGGGTTTTATCGCTGCTACAGCACATCTCCTCAAGTCAGGAGGGGAACTTGTAGCCATCTCACCGCGTAGTTTTTGTAATGGACTGTATTTTAGAGGCTTCCGCAAGATGTTTTTAGAGACGATGGCTTTACAGCAGATACATCTTTTTGAATCCCGACAAAAAGCATTTAGCGATGATGAAGTTTTGCAGGAAACAGTTATCATTCATGCTACAAAACAAAAACAAAAATTTGATAATGTACTCATCAGCACAAGTTCAAGTGCTGAGGACGATTTTGTTATGTCAAACTCTTTATCTTATACAGAGATAGTTCATCCTAACGACTCGGAACAATTTATTCATATTATTCCAGATAATTTTAGTCAGCAGGTCGTTAAACAAATCGCGAATTTTACCTGCACTTTGAAAGACCTCGGATTGACAGTATCAACTGGACGTGTAGTAGATTTTAGAGCAAAAGAATATTTGCGTTTAACTTCAGAAGAAAATACTGTTCCCTTGATTTATCCGGTGAATTTTTCTGAAGGATATGTTGAGTATCCCAAGACAACTAGAAAACATCAAGCCTTAGTGCATGTAGAACAAACGACTTCGCTTTTAGTAGCGAATGAACACTATGTTTTGAGTAAACGCTTCACTTCAAAAGAAGAAAAAAAACGAGTAGTTGCTGTTGTATACGATGCTGAAAAAATTAACTGTTCTTGGGTTGGTTTTGAAAATCACTTAAATTACTTTCACGCATCTGGACGGGGACTCGATCTTACCCTAGCACGCGGCCTTGCTGCTTATCTTAATTCCAGCCTCGTAGACGCTTTTTTTCGACTATTTAATGGGCATACTCAAGTTAATGCAACTGATTTACGAAATTTAAAATATCCGACGATGCAGCAGCTGATGTCGGTGGGTGTACGAATTCGGGATAAGTTCCCCTCACAAAAAGAAATTGATGAATTTTGGGAAAATTTTTTGAGTATGACGAATCAGTTTGAAAAGAATTTATTCACAATTAAATCCCGTATTGATGAAGCACTGCAAATACTAGTTGAACTTGGACTTCCACGGGCACAGCTTAATGAACGTTCAGCATTAACCCTTCTTGCTTTACTTAATTTAAAGCCAACCGATCCTTGGGAATATGCGGTATCTCCTTTAATAGGAATCACGCCAATGATGCAATTTATGGCACAGCATTATGGCAAAACATATAAACCCAATACGCGAGAAACTGTTCGTCGCCAAACAGTCCATCAATTCTTAGATGCTGCTTTGATAGTTGCAAATCCAGATAATCCCAGTCGTCCGATTAACAGCCCAAAAACCGTATATCAGATTGAAGAAAGTGTACTTGAGTTATTACGTACTTATAAAACTCCAGAATGGGAAAAAAGTATTCGTACCTACCTTGCGTCAGTTGAAACTTTGAAAAAACGATATACTCAAGAGCGTGAATTGTCGCGTATTCCTGTAATGATTGAGGGGGAAGTTAAGACTCTATCGCCAGGTGGTCAAAACGTTTTAATTGAGAAGATTATTAATGAGTTTGCCCCACGTTTTACACCAGGAGGAAAATTAATTTATGTTGGCGATACAGATGAAAAATTCGCGCATTTCAACGAAGCGGCATTATTAGATTTAGGTGTGACTGTCGATTCTCACGGGAAAATGCCTGATGTAATTATCCATCATCTAAAAAAGAACTGGTTAGTTTTGATTGAAGCTGTAACTTCTCACGGTCCAATTAACCCCAAGCGAAAGAAAGAACTTGAAATTATCTTTGCTAATACAAAAATTCCTCTTGTAATGGTAACGACATTTCTTAGCCGTAAAGCTATTGTGGAGTATTTGGCAGAAATTGCCTGGGAAACAGATGTTTGGGTTGCTGAAGATGCTACTCATCTGATTCATTTTAATGGAGAATATTTACTACAGGCTTACAAAGTAGATAAATCTGACACAGAACAAACATAAATCACCTTTAGCAATATGACAAATTTTCTACAACCCCCAAGATTACGCATTGGGGAAGAAACCGAAGAAGAACTATGATTTGGTATTTGTAGTTGCAGTTTCTCAACTGGCACATAATCTCCATGATGATGTCACTTTATCAGGATTTTTTGGCTTTGTTGTTCTGTTTTTACCCCTTTGGTGGTCATGGATTGGCAGTGCAATGTGCGCTAACCGCTTTGATAGCGATGATGTGGGACATCGGCTGCTAAATGGTTTACAGATGCTGGCAGGGGCTGCATTAGCTATCAATATTATTCTCTTTATATTCTTGATTAATTCTTCACAAAATATTAATATATAAAAGAAAAGATTTATGTAATTATATGGGCAGAGAAGAAAAATATAATATTTTCAAGAGACGGTAACAATGTAATTTCTGTTAATACGTACAAATGTGATTATTCTACAGTGTTGGACATCTACCCTTCAAAACTCATTGGCATACAAAGTTCAGTGTTTTCTTTTAATTTAGAGTTTCCATCACAACCTGTAGAATACTAATTTATCACTTTTATAAGTGACTTTTGATTATAGCGTTTCGCTTTTGGATGCAATATTTGCTAGGGGCGTCATATTTTTGCAACCCTACAAATAACTTGTATGCAATAAATTGATAATTGCTATATTTAATACTTCACTTTCTGCCAAAGAATCTTGACTCTATTTGGT
>CASBQC010000430.1 GCA_949127805.1 Nostocales cyanobacterium PMM_0081 | reverse complement strand
CATAAAACCTCACCCCCTTCCCCTCTCCTTAGTAAGGAGAGGGGTGTCCGGAACGGACGGGGTGAGGTTCTGTATTACATCCAAGTCCAACCCGCTATATATGTTATGTTAAACCCTTGTTAGAAACGCGGTGTTCTTCACTTTTAGGTCTGATATATCGCTATGATTAATAGAATGGCGCTAAATGAATCTGGCTTAACTGATATGATTACAGATATTCGCCTTTTAACTGTTCAAGAATATCACCGGATGGCGGAAGCTGGAATTTTTCATCCAGAGGAACGCTTGGAATTAATTGCGGGACAAATCATCAGGAAGTCAGCCAAAGGAACCGCTCACGAATCAGCAATTACTCGAACGGAGAGATTACTTCGTCAACGCTTGGGTGAACAAGTTTTATTAAGACTTCAGTCACCGATTAAACTTGATGATTACTCGGAACCAGAGCCAGATATTGCGGTGGTGATGCCAAATCCATTAGATTATGATGATCACCATCCTCGTCCAGAGGAAGTTTTTTTGCTGATTGAAGTAGCTGATTCTAGTTTGAAATACGATCGCGAAGTGAAAGCGATCGCTTATGCTAAATCAGGTATTGCTGATTACTGGATTTTAGATGTTAATCAGCGTAAACTGCATGTATATCGCTTACCGAGTCCAGATGGTTATCAAAGTGAGACGATACTTTCGTTTATATGTGACAATTTCACCGCTGGCATTTGCTGATTGTGCGATCGCTCCACGGGAATTATTGCGACCTGCAAGTTAATCAAGCATAAATGCGTAAAATCCTAGCGTTTTTAAACGCAGAGGGACGCAAAGGTAAGCGCAAAGGTACGCGGAGTTTTTCCTTTGTGCAATGCGTGTACTAAGTCATGACGGAAGCAACCACAACCCGAAAGCCTGTGCTGTCGTACCAATAGCCACTCGCGTCCTTGACGCGAAACGCAGAACGGCAGAAGTCAGGATTGTAGTCCCACGCACCGCCACGCAGCACATGATTCTTATTCCCATTTATCGAAGGACTGCTGTCGGTTGGCGCTCCTTTATAGTTTTCATGCCACTCATCCTGACACCATTCCCATACATTACCATGCATATCATATAAACCAAAAGGATTTGGCGGAAAAATCCCCACATCTGTTGTTTGCCGACGATATTGACCCTTTATCCCTAAACGATAAGTGTAGTCACCGTTATAGTTTGCTAAATCACTTGTAATCGTTTCACCAAAATAAAACGGGGTAGTTGTTCCGGCTCTACAAGCATATTCCCATTCTGCCTCACTGGGCAAGCGATAGTTTTTCCCAGTCTTGTTAGATAATCTGGCACAAAACTCGATTGCGTCATACCAAGACACACGCTCAACAGGTCGATTAGCACCTTTAAACTTGGATGGATCTAGCTGGAAATAAACGTTCACCTTTTCCAACACAGCAACAGCTGCCCATTGAGCTTGGGTGACGGGAAATTTGCCCATAAAGAAGGGTTGAACGGTGACGGTGTGCTGTGGACTTTCACTATCACGTCGTTCTAGCTCATTCTCTGATGAACCCATAAGAAACTGACCACCGGGAATTGCAACCATCTCCAGAAGTACATTATTACCCAAGTCTTCTGAGAAAAACTCGGCTCGTCCTCGACTGCTATTAATGCGTTGTCCGTGAGCATTCACCGTCACCACATCAAATTCAAACTGATTAACAGAAGAAGTCGATTTTGGCACTGAAAAACCAGATCCCCGACTTCTTGGAGAAGTCGGGGATCTGAGGATCGGTTTTCTCGAGGATCTGAGGATCGGTTTTCGCTGACCAATAATTCTTTCTTCTATTGATGCTACATCTTCATCCCTCAGCCCTAAATCTTGCTGATAGTCTCTCAGGTCATTGAGCGTAGTTTCGCTTAGGGTTGTCTCAGCTTCGATTGCCTCAAGCAGCGTTTCCTCGTACTCTTCTAATTTCCGCTGATATTCCTGATATGGTTGTTGAACTTCAGCTTCGATCGCATCAGCAACTTCCGGGGCAAGTTTTAACTTCAGACGCAATGAGTTTAACAGACGACGAGCAGGGATAGAAAATTTGCCGCGATTCATGCGACTTTCTACTTCTTTACGATATTTTACCCTTGGGTCATCTTTAGGCGACTTTGCCAGTAAAATCTTATGACCTTCCTCCACAGGATAAAACTTAGGAGTCATTGCCGGAGCCGCTTCTTGCACCTTGCTGCTTGCATAGTCATGCAGTTCATCAACGGAAATCCAGCCATCTCCATCTTTATCAGCAGCACCTTTTTCAATCCCTTCTACCAGATAGCGGGTGTAAATAGATAGCTCTGAACCTTCTTGCTCAAAAGAGTACTGGGTAGAACTGGAAGAAGTGAGGATTGCCCTTCCCTTACCGCCTAGCTGCTCTTGCACATTTACGCTACCATCATCTTTGACCCTCATGCCTTGAGCGATCGCTCCACTAAAACAACAATCCAGGATAATTACCTGTCTTTGAGAGCGGCATTCGTTCATATTATCGTGCAAAATAGTAGCTGCAACGGCTGAAGGTGTTACTAGCTTGCCATTTAGTTTTTTAGTACCGCAACTTGACAGATAAAGCTTACCTCTGTCATCTTTAAGTCCATGCCCAGAAAAGTAAAACAGCAGCAAGTCATCTTTCTGGCGATCGGCAAATAGATGATAGATTGCATATGCGATATCATTCGCTTGGGGATTTTTCAGTACCTTGATATCTGATAAAGCAAAACCACCCATTTCTGGGTTTACTAAAACTCGCTGCATTGCCTCAACATCTTTGACAGCACATGGTAGCGGGTTTAAACCATGATTATATTCACTAACCCCGATTAGTAGTGCTATCTTCGCCATCTTTACTATTTGATGTATTTTTGGTATTGTTCAGAAAATCCTGCGCTTGCTGCATCGCGAATTCAAACTCTTTGCGACTACCCGCTTCTAAGTTGAGTTCTCTACCATCAGGAGTTTTTAGTACTAGCTTAATTGGTTTGTTGCCGAAGCGATCGCTCAAAAATCCAAACAACGCTTTTATATTGGCTGGTTTAACTTCTGCACTTAACACCCCTAACAAAAAGGTACCCAAAGCCTTTGCACTTCGCGGAGTTTCTGTAACTGATACTAAATCTGCTTGTTCTACCCCATCCACCTCTCTAACCTGCGGTAGCAAACTTTCTACTTCTGCTTGCAACTCTTGATCATCTAAATCCGGGTCTGATAGGGAAATTGTCACCTGAACATTAGATATAGTTGCCATATAATAAATCGCCTAAATAGTTTCAGTAACTTCTCTAATAAATTGTATAGGTTATTCTGGTATATCTAAGAGGATGCGAGAAAGTTTTGGGCGAATAGAATTCGCTACTATACAAACCAAGTCCACCTCCGTGGACTAAGATAAAATCAAGGGT
>CASBQC010000429.1 GCA_949127805.1 Nostocales cyanobacterium PMM_0081 | reverse complement strand
GAGTGGGGGACAAGGGGACAAGGAGATAAGGAGATAAGGAGATAAGGAGATAAGGAGACAAGGAGACAAGGAGACAAGGAGACAAGGAGACAAGGGGATAAGGAGACAAGGGGATAAGGAGACAAGGGGATAAGGAGACAAGGAGACAAGGAGACAAACAACTCTTGACCCTTGACTCTTGACCCTTGACTATTGACCCTTGACTATTGACCCTTGACTCTTGACCCTTGACTCTTGACCATTGACCATTGACCAATGATGTTAAATTTATAGCCATTTCTCATAAGCAAAGTACACTAGTGAAATCTAATGGAGTGCTTGGTGTAAAGCTTCTTTATATATGTCTTGGAAAATAGATCGTGGACTGTTTAAATACGATTTCACAGATTATCATGCAGTTTTGTGCATTCCGGTGGATGCGGATGTAAAAGATATCCGCAAACGTTATTTGAAAATCGCTCGTCGTCTGCACCCTGACAGTAATGCTACTGCTAGCGCTGCGGAAAAACAGCTAGCTACTGAACTGTTATCAAAGTGGGTTAATCCTGCTTACGAAAAACTGTCAGCCGATCGCACCCGTGGAGAATATATGGTAGTTTTGTCGCAAATGGGCAAACGCTTGGTACAAGAATCGTCTTCGGTGGAACTGAATACTGATTTGGCTCGGCAGTTAGCTAGTGTACCAAATGTTGATCATGTATACAAAAGTGCGATCGCTAAAATTGCCGAAACTCAATATGACTCTTTAGAGAAAGTACTACAAATCGTTGCTCATGTCAGTGAGTTAAATTTAGTTTACTTAATGCGGACTGCCGGTAAATCATTTGCAGCTTCTCAGCAAGCGGCTCAAACTAAAGTAAATTCAACTGCCCCTACTACCCCAAATAAAGCTACAAATACAGCTTCTCCTGCACCACCAGCGCCACCAAAAGAAGATTCTGTTGCGATTCAGTATTTGCGTCGCGCCCAAGAATTGCTCGGAAAAAATCAATTGGCACAAGCTAGGGTAGAATTGCAAGATGCCATAAAACTAGAGCCTCATAATAGTCGCTGTCATAGTTTGATCGGAGTGGTGTATTTGAAGCAAAATCAAAGCACAATGGCAAAGGTTCACTTTGACCGCGCTCTGCAACTAGACCCCAATGACGAAACGGCATTGAAGGGTAAACGCGTACTAGAACAGGCTTTGGGACAAAAACCAGGTGGTTCTAAAGTGACTTCATCCTCAAATAATGGGGGTAAGCAATCAGATAAATCTGGCAATGGTGGTTTATTTGGCGGTTTGTTTGGTGGGAAGAAAAAATAATGGTGTATCAACCAGCAGCGGGAGCAAGGGATTTATTGCCCTTAGATGTGGCTCAAAAACGCTGGATTGAAGATAGGTTACAACAAGTGTTTCACCGTTGGGGATATCACAGGATTATCACCTCAACTTTAGAACGCATGGATACTCTAATGGCAGGAGAAGCAATTCAACGTCGAGGAGTGATTCAACTGCAAAACTCCGAAGATGAAGAATTAGGCTTGCGTCCAGAACTCACAGCCTCAATTGCGCGGACTGCTGTGACACGTATGGCTGGTGTTAGTTATCCGCAACGGCTGTATTATAATGCTAATGTGTTCCGTCGCACCACAGAAAGTAGGCACAATCGCCAGCAAGAATTTTATCAAGCTGGGGTGGAGTTGCTTGGTGGTGGGGGATTGTTGGGAAATGCAGAAGTGTTATTTTTGGTGGCTGATTGTTTGCAAGCACTTTCAATTTCACATTGGCATTTAATTTTAGGCGAAGCGGGAATCACCCGATCGCTTTTATCAGCTTTTCCTCCAAACTTGCAAGCTACAGTCAGAAGTGCGATCGCTAATTTAGATCGGATCACTCTCGACAGTTTACCCTTAAGTGATGAACTCAAACAACGCGCCAGAATCATGTTAGATTTGCGCGGAACGAGCGCAGATGTTTTGGAAAAAGTCAGCAATTTAGGATTAGATGCCGAACAGCAAGCAGCGGTAAATGATCTCAAATCTCTGGTAGAATTACTAGAATCCAAAGGGGATTTCCCTTTAATTCTTGACCTTAGCTTAATCCAAACCATAGATTATTACACCGGCATTGTGTTTGAAGTTGTCAGCGATACCGAAACGCAAACGCAGGTTTTAGGACGAGGTGGTCGCTACGACCAGCTTTTGGGACTATATCATCCCCAAAAAGAAAACATTCCTGGTATTGGCTTTGCACTAAACATCGAAGATTTATACCAATTCTTGTTGTTAAACAAGTATTTACCGCAAGTCACCCCAGCCAGCAATTATTTGGTAGTAGCAGAAACAGCAAATGCTAACGCAGCGGCATTTGCCTACGCGCAAAAACTCCGCTCTGCTACAGAATTGGTGCGGGTAGAAATCGACTTGGGAGAACGTGATGCAGAAGCAATTCGGGAATATGTACGCGATCGCCAAATTGCCCAAATTGTCTGGATTCAAGCTGATGGATCGCCGAGAATTGAGTCAATAGTCAATAGTCAATAGTCAATAGTCAAAATATCTTTGACCAAATAATTATTAATTCATAATTCATAATTCATAATTAAAAAAAATGGGTACTACGAACACTGAATCAAATATTCAGTGGTCTACAATCAGTGGTGGGT
>CASBQC010000428.1 GCA_949127805.1 Nostocales cyanobacterium PMM_0081 | reverse complement strand
GCCTTTTTGCTGGGAGGGACACCTGCCATTACATTGTCGCTATCTAGTCCTAATTGTTTGGCTATGGCACTAGCTGCTTCTAATCGATCGCCACTTAGCAGCATTACCCGCAAACCCATCGTGCGTAACTTGTCAACTGCTGCTTTAGCGTCTGGTCTGAGGGTATCTTGAACGGCGATTAACCCTGTTAAAATGCCTTCTACGGCGACGTAAACGACAGTTTTACCATTTACTGCCAATTCCTCTGCCATCTGGTGTGCAGCTTCATTCATCGAAATTCCGTGCCAACTTAACCAGTCGCTATTACCTAAAATAATCCTTGTATTTTCTACTACAGCAGACACGCCAAGTCCAGGTTCGGTATGAAAGTCCTTAGCATCTGGAATTAATAACTGTTGCTGCTGCGCTTCTTGCTGAATTGCTTTTGCTAAGGGATGGCAAGTACCGCTTTCTACTGCCGCTGCTAACTGTATTAGGGAATAGGGAGTAGAGACGTTCCGGCTGGGGGTAGAGACGTTCCGCCGGAACGTCTCTACAATTACAACGCAATCGGTTACGGTAGGATTACCAGTAGTGAGAGTGCCTGTTTTATCAAAAACTATCGTATCTAGTTGATGTACTCGTTCTAAAACGTCGCCACCTTTAATTAACAAACCTCGTTCCGCACCGATGCCGGTGCCTACGAGAATGGCAGTAGGTGTGGCAAGTCCCAAAGCACAAGGACAAGCGACTACCATTACAGCGATCGCTAACTTTAAACTCAACAATAGCCCGGACATAGCTGGAGCGGGGTGACTTTGCCCGTGGTGAGACATATCCATTACACCTGACATGTTGACATTTTGCCAAATATGGGTGCCAAAAAAGTACCAAAATCCGAAAGTAAGCACAGCGGCTGTCAACACACCGTAGGTAAAATAACCTGCGACTGTATCTGCTAATTTTTGTACTGGGGCTTTACGAGTTTGGGCGTCTTCAACCAAAGCGACAATTTGAGCTAAAGTTGTATCACTTCCAGTACGTGTAGCTTGAATAGCGATCGCTCCTGACTGATTTAGAGTTCCCGCTGTCACCACATCTCCCGCTTGCTTAATCACGGGTACAGCTTCCCCAGTCAGCATCGACTCATCTATTGTTGTTTGCCCTATTACCACTTTGCCATCAACGGGAATTTTATCACCGGGCAGTACTTGCAACCATTCTCCCACACGGACTTGCTCTGCGGGAATTTCCACAGGCGAGCCGATGCCGGCTTTTTCTGGATTGGCAATTAATCGCGCTATTTGCGGCTGGAGTGCCAGCAATTGCCTAAATGCAGCAGCAGCACGACCTCTAGCATATCTTTCTAATGTTCGCCCCAACAGAATAAAGCCAATCATCATCACCGGCTCGTCAAAGAAGCAATCCCAACCCATTTGGGGGAACAGCAGCGCTACTAAACTCGCAGTGTAAGCCGTGAGAGTTCCCAATCCCACTAAAGTGTTCATATTGGGTGCATTTCGCCGCCAACCCTGCCAACCATCGACTATAATTGGGCGTCCGGGAATTAGTAATGACACTGTTGCTAGTCCACAGTGAAGCCAGATGTTATCTAGCGGCTGCATTGAGCCAGTCATATGACCAAAATGCCCAATTCCTGATAATATCAGCAATATTGTGGCGATCGCTAATTGTCGAAGTGAAGAACGCATCTCTTTGCGTTGTCGTTTCGCCGGATTTTCGTCATCTTGCTTATTACTAGCTTGCCTGGGTTGAGTTGGAAATCCAGCGTCAGTTAATCGCTTCGCTAGTGTCAGTCTATCTACGGCACCAACTTCAGACTCTACAACTGCTACTTCTGTTGCCAGATTCACACAAGCGCTTTTGACTCCTGGATGTTCAATTAACTGCCGTTCTACCGCTTTCACACATCCAGCACACTTCATCCCCGCAACATCTAAGGTTATTTTCTCTGTTGTCAGGGTTGGTTCTGCTGGGAGTTGAGTTTTTGGGACAAGTTGCATGGAAAGTGTGGGATTTGCTACGAAAGTTCAACGCTAAATAAAAGCGCCTCTATTTCGAGGGTAGGCGAAATCCAGAACACTGAAAGCAAAATGATTAACTTTTGTAAGAATTAGCTTTGTCTTGGGTACGACTCCAGCGCAGATAAGTAATGTAGATGAGAGCGATCGCCTGTAATGGCATCAAGGCAACTTGGCTTTTCAAAAAAGAGTTGATTTCTAAGTTAGACATCGCGCTGAAATAACCGAAGCCAAACAGCAAGAAAATTAGCAAGATGAGCTTTTTATTTTTAAGCATGAATATTGGTAGTGAGCGGTTTACCGCTCGTCGAGTTGTGATTTTAACGGCTGTTAGCGGAGCTTTACCGTAGGGTAGCCGTTACTACGTTAAGGCAGTAGTTGACCCAAAGGTGAGTTAATAAAATTTACATATAACTCGCCAGTCTGTGATAAGTCATATAGGCGAAGGGCATGGTAGGTTAACACTACAAATAAACCTAGCACTTGTAACTTTCTCAATTTTAGTAACCGACAATAAAATACAGTGATGCGGTGTTTGGTTAATAGCTCTAAAGCAATGTGAACTGTTGCCAGCAAAAAGACAGCAAATAAAATCGGTCCGAACAAATGTTGTGTCACAGCTTCGGTCAAATCTCCTCGTGCGATCGCCATGAAAGAGCGAGTCATACCACAAGTAGGACAGGGAATACCAGTCCAGTATCGCACTGGGCACACTAGGAAAGATATTTTATAACCTTGATTGTAGAAATACGTACCAATTAGCGGAGCACAAGAAAATCCTAATATGCTCCAACGCATCAATTTATCGTGGCATGACAGAGGATAGCGAGATAATTCAAACACCGATGTACTCTAAAATCTAACGACAAGTAAAGCTTAGAGCCACCCCTTTTTATTGACGATGTAAGTACTGATAAACTCTTCATCAGACTTGCTCAAGTACACAATTCCTTCTACCAAGCCGATTACACCCATAACTGCACCACCCAAGCCACATGTTAATAAAGTAACAAGCAGCATAATGATGCCTTCGGTACTGTAACCAAGAATAAATTTATGAATACCCAGAGCGCCTAAAAGGATAGCACAGATGCCAGCTGAAACTTTTTTGCTAGCATCAGGGGTGTTAATATTTGCCATTCGGATGTAACTCCTACAGGAGAGATAATGCATTAATTTTAACATTAAATACCTGGATATAGCTAAGTATTATTACTTGCTTAACTAAAGTTTTATTTGTTACTTTATATGAAGTAGCATTATCCCAGAGCAATTTAATTTGAATTGCGGATTTTTTAGAACCAGCCTTGCTTATTAATAAAGTAAGTATTAATAAATTCTTCATGATTTTTGTTCAAATAAATCATGGCTTCAATTAAACCTACAAGTTGCATAACTAACAAGCTAAAGCCGTAGGTGAAATAACCGCCAACTGCGGAAACAAGCAGCATAATTAAGCCTTCTGGAGTGTATCCCAGAATAAACTTATGAACGCCAAAACCACCGAAAATAATGCCACAGTAACCAGCTATAAGTTGCTTGTGAGCGTGACTGGAATTGAGATTTGCCATATTAGTACTGCTCCTTTATGGATGTATAAAATTTCCGGTTTTTTGTGTAATTAAAAATAGCTTCAATTCCTTGTGCCGCTATTCCATAAGCAACGCTCTTATTCATCAGAGAGGTTTTCAGCTTGGTCTAAAACCATCTCTGTTCTAAATGAGTATTGGGAACTTTGAGGTGAGATAAAATCCCAGCACAGCAGCTTTATGCTCATGTGACGCGAGATAATTCAATATACAAAGAATTAATCGCAATAATCGTCAACAAATGCTCTGCTATATGACTTTCTACAGGTAAAGCCTATCTTTTCCGGATTTTTTTTTAAGATTGTTGCAACAAGTAGAACGCTGTTAAATAATCTCAACCTCAAAAGGCTTGAGAATGTAATTTATACAGCATATTTCAGGTAAATGAGGTATATGCATAAAACCCAAAACCCGCTCTGAGACGTTCCGGCGGAACGTCTCTACGTGTATTCTATAAAAACGCAATCTAGTGTGGGGCTTCTTGCTGATCAAGCTAAATAGTAGTTAGATGTTGTGATGAAAGCACATTTTATTGCTTTTGACAACCGTATAAAATTAATTTTATTTATTACTACCTAATAAAAATAAACTGAGTAATGTACCACTATTCCAGAGACTGTGGACAAGCATGGGAGCGAGGAGGTTGCGCGATCGCGTGTAAACGACTCCTAAAACGACTCCCAAAGCAGACAGGGGGAGAATTTCCGATAAGCTGAGGTGAGCGATCGCAAATAACAAAGCACTGACAAAAATTGCTCCCCACACAGAAAAGTAACGAGTGAGGGAGGGCAACAAAAAGCCGCGAAACAAAACTTCTTCAAATAAAGGTGCTGCGATCGCTGCTGTAAAGAAAAATATGCTTAGTGCGAAATTATCTTGGCTTTCTAGCACCAGTTGCAACAAGGCATTACTACCACCTTGTCCTTGCCATAGTTGTTGATTAATCAAAGACACTACCACCACTATCGGCAAAGCTGCACAATAACCACCGAATCCCCATAAAAACCACCTGTCTAGCACATCTAAGCGAAACCAGTCGGACTCTAGGGGCAAAAAGCGCTTGAGGGAGAAATACATCACCGATAACGCACCCAATGCTAAGAGCAAGTAACTAACTAAAACATAAACAGCCTGAATTCTGACATTACCCATAGGACGCGGAATCGGGAGCAGCGAAAACAAAATAGGTACTACAATTTGTCCCAATAAGAAAAAGCCGACAACGAAGACTTGCAAAATCGTTTCCACATCCCAAGGGGTTGTCCAAGAGCGATCGCCATTTTGAGCTAATAAAGCGGCTTTTCCCTTGATCAAACGCTGACCAATTAAAAAAATCAGCAGTCCCATACCGATCAAAGCTGTTAAAGCAGGGATCGTGCCGATGATCGCTAATTTCACCAAAGCTTGAGAAGCCGCTGCTTGTTTTGCAGCTAAGAGCATTGAGAGCGCTTCTTGTCGTTGCTGGAGTTGATAAAGTTGGACTAGAGCAGTAGAACTAAACCAACCTTCTAAATTTTCTTGAATTAGTTGTTGACCATTTGGCAATAAACGCGGGGGATCAAGCCACAGCCCAGTCAACACAGCAGCAGTGTCTCTCAATTTAGAATCGATATTTGATTCAGGTAATTGTGCCCAAGTTTTAATAGCTGTTTGTTTTTGTCCTTGCTGTGCTTGTAAAATTCCTAGTCGCAAGTCTAATTCGGCAATGAATTTTTGCTGTTGATTTTGCGACTGCTGCAACTGTTTTTGCTGTACTTCACCAGAGGTGTTAGCAACGGGGGGAATTTCCGGTTGAGGTTTCGGGGTGGTAGGAGTAGTAATCGGTTGAGATTGCAGTTTTGCTAATTGGTTTTTGGTTTTTTCCAAATTAGTCTCAGCAGCTTCACGCACATCTTGATACTGCTTTGTGGCAGCTTCTAGAGGTTTCTCACCCAATATTGCTATCTTAGCTGGCTTTAAATTCCCCCTGTTATCTTTCTCTGGTTCCCATTGTGCCGCTTGCAGGGCAATATTTGTTTGATATAATTCCAGACGACTTTGGAATTGGGGTTCTTTCCAACTGTTAAATAAAGAGAAACCAGCTATAGCGATCGCAACCAGCGTCAACACAATTAAAATTAACCGCTTAATTGTCATCTATCCCCCTTAACTAACCACTGCCCGTGCGTGTCCCTCTTGGGAATTATCGCACTCGTGAGTAGGATGTGGATAGATTTAAGGAAAAATGATCATAGACATACAGCAGATTGCGTTTTTATAGAATACACGTAGAGACGTAAGGCGCGGAACGTCTCTACAAAGTTTTGGGTTTTATCCATGTACCTCCGAAACCTGAAATATGCTGTAGCCGTAGAAATTAATTCTGCGTTGCCCCAAACCCTTGTAGAGACGTAGCACTGCTACGTCTTTACGTATTTTCTACCACATGTCTAATGAATATCGTCAATCACTTATCCACACCTTAGAAGGAACGTACCATTCTTTGCTTCTGGTCTTGAATCTTTCTCGTTCTCTATTCTCAAGTTCTATGCAGCCTCACATAGAATTGGTATCAGAGGTGGAGTATTATGAGAATTTTGATAATTGAAGATGACGATCGCATTGCTAAACCATTAGCCGAGTATTTAAAACGACAACACCATATTGTAGATATAACAACCGATGGGCTTGAGGGGTGGGAGTGGTCGCAGTCAGGATTATACGAGCTAATTTTATTAGATTTAATGCTTCCTAAATTAGATGGAATCACTCTATGTAAGCGTTTACGCGCTACTTCATCTAATGCCCTAATATTAATGCTGACGGCACGAGATACAACAGGCGATAAAATTATTGGACTCGATGCTGGTGCTGATGATTACTTAGTCAAGCCATTTGAACTAAAAGAGTTAGCGGCACGCATCAGGGCTTTAGCTCGAAGAAGTCAAGAGATTCGTCCACCTATTTTAATCCACGGGGAAATGCAACTAGATCCGGCTATTCAACAGGTCACTTATGGAGGAAATATTATATCGTTAACTCCTAAAGAATACATGATATTAGAATATTTTTTGAGAAACCCAAATCAAGTAGTGACACGTTCGACAATTCTTGACAAACTTTGGGAATTTGATAAATCTTCTGGAGAGGGAAGTATCAAAACTCATATTACAAATTTGCGAAATAAACTTAGAGCAGTTGGAAGTTCAGAAGACTTAATTGAAAACATCTATGGCATTGGTTATCGTCTAGTTCAAAAGTAAAATGATTTCCTATAAATATTTATTTGACCAATTTTTTACATTACAAACAGCAAAGCTATCAAGTAACAGTAATAAGTGGGCGTTGCTGACTTGAAATATTAAACTTAAAAATCAGGTCTCTTAAACTCTTACTCTCTGCGACTTTGCGGCTCTGCGTGAGACAAATTCATATCTTGATTTAGCAACGCCAATAATTTTATAGTGATAAAAATGTGTTTCAAAGAATTCGATATCGTTTATTGTTATCTTACTTGGTGGTGTTTGCATCGCTACTGGGAATATTTGCGATCGCAGTCCGAGTTGCTTTCACTCGCAGTCTGACTGAACAAATAACAGATAAACTCGCAGCCATAGGAAAAGGTGCGGCTGCAAATGTGGAGTTTGAAAAAGGTCGCTTAACAATTGAAAGTGACTTTCGTCCACAAGACTTAATTGCTTATCATCAAGCATTACAGTGGTTTGATACTCAGGGAAATTTAATTACCCAACAAGGACAAACTGTCTTAACTTTACCTTTGTTACCAAACAATATAGTACAAGTTCAGACAGGCAAAATTCCTATCCAAGCAGTGACTGTACCAATTATTGGTAGCGATAATGGTGAGCTAGTTGGGTATGTGAGGGTGAGCCAATCTTTAGAAGAATTTGATGAAACCCTCCAAAAACTGGACTGGGGATTAAGCGGTGGGATTATTATAACTTTGGTTCTGAGTAGTATTGGCGGAATTTTATTAACTCGTCAAGCAATGCAACCCATTGAAGAGAGTTTTGAAAGGCTTAAACAGTTTACTGCTGATGCTTCCCACGAACTACGCAGTCCGTTAATGGTAATCAAAATTAATGCTGAGTTGCCGCTAGAATATCCAGAAGAAATAGGACCCAAAGATGCAGAAAAGTTTCAAGCGATCGCCAGTGCTACTAACCAGATGACTCGTCTCACAGAAGACTTACTGTTATTGGCACGCACTGATAAAGTTCCCAATCAGAATAGGGATACTCTCAATTTAACGTCAATATTAGAGAACCTAATACAACTGTATAAACCTCAAGCTGAAGCTAAACAAATTAACTTGAAATTTCAATTAATTGCTAATCTTCAACTAATAGGTGATTCAGTTCAATTAACGCGACTATTTACTAATTTAATTGAAAACGCACTTTACTATACACCATCAAAAGGCGTAGTTGAAATTAAAACTAGTCATGTCGGTTCCCACCTTTATGTAAACGTGCAAGATACAGGTGTGGGAATTGCACCAGAGCATATCGACAAGGTTTTTGAGCGTTTTTGGCGAGCAGAGGAGTCTCGTTCTTATTGGTCAGGTGGTTCTGGTTTAGGGCTAGCGATCGCTCAAACTATTGCCCAAAATCACGGTGGATTAATTAGTGTTACAAGTCAATTAGAAATTGGTAGTTGTTTTACTGCGCGTTTACCAACTTCTTGACGATGAATTCGTAGTAAGCACTTTAGTGCTTAAAAATCCAGAACTAAAGTCCCGACTACGAACTTGTTCAACCCTCTTAACTAATCAGATAAACCACTACTTTCTTTAACTTGAATACTACTCTTGGGACGGTTAGCTTCATTCTTCTCATCTTCTTGATTCCCATTCTCAGTATAAAGAACCTTGCCATTACCAGCATCGACTGTAACTTCTTGCCGACCAATTTCTACAGCATAAACTAAATTGCCATCTTCATTTTCAAGTTTGACACTTTTCGCCTTACCTCCCACAGAAGCTTCAGCTGCTTGCTGTGCTTGTTGTGCTGTAATTTTAGCTAGCGGTTGCAGTTTTGCTGCATCGTCGTCGTTTGTTTCACCGTCACCATCACTGGCTTCAGCAATTTGGGTAGCGCTATGATGCTGACGCGCAATTGCGACGAAAGATTCTGGTTGTTTTGCAGACAAAACTCTCGACAATCCAGCAAGTCCCAAAGTACCAACAAAAGAAAAAGCCAAAATGATTTTTGTGGAAGTTTTCATACTTGTAAAATCCCTTGAATTCTGGGTTTGTATTTTCACAATAGGTAATAAAAGTCCAGAAATAGTCAAGATTGGTTTGAGTCAAATAAATTGAATGTAAAATGGTTAAATTAAGTTTTAATTAGCTATTTTTAGTACTTATATCAGTAGAAGATTTCACATTAAATCAAATCTTGACTATTTCTGAACTTTTGCTCTGTAAAGTACAAACATTCAGTTCTACAAGGATTGCGGGCTTAACTGAAGGGTATTGACTTCTATCATAGTTTTTAGTTTTGCTATATTGGTAGTTTTTGTGATTTGGTATTTAAGCGGAAAAACATTAGCCATGCACTCAATCTATTTTTTATTGTGAAAAAAAATGAACAAAGTTGCAAAAGTCACAATTTTTTTCTGGATCATGAAGATCATTGCCACGACACTCGGTGAAACGGCAGGTGACTTCATCTCAATGTCTCTTGGGCTGGGGTATTACGTAGCCTTTGCCATAACGTTCGCCATTCTGGCTATTCTTCTGTTTTTTCAAATTCAATCAGACAGATATCGTCCAGTTTTTTATTGGGCAGCTATCATTGCGACAACCACAGCTGGAACCGAAGTTTCAGACTTGATGGATCGATCTCTTGGGTTTGGCTATGCACTGGGATCGCTTATTTTGGTAGCCTGTCTATTGAGCGTTCTTAGCATTTGGTACTATCGCGATCGCAATCTGAGCGTTTACCCGATCATCAGGAAAGACGCAGAGACTACCTATTGGCTGGCTGTCGTGTTCTCCAACAGTTTGGGAACGGCTTTTGGTGACTTTCTCACAAGCAACTTGGGACTAAGCTATATCCAGGGTGCATTTGTGACAGCCACCGTCATTGGTGTTGTCATCGCCCTTCACTACGTAACAAAGTTGAGTGATATCCTGCTATTCTGGCTCGCATTCATCTTCACACGTCCCTTCGGAGCCACATTCGGAGATTTTTTGACCAAACCAATCAAAAGTGGCGGTCTATCACTGCCAAGGGAATATGCTTCGGCGATCGCTTTTATCCTGCTGGCAGTTGTCCTATTCTTGGACGTGCGAAATGAAAAAAAAGTGCGTCACCCAATTGACTGATGTGTTTAAGCATTCTATCCGAGAGTGCCAACTGACCATTAAGATGGACTATAACCCAATACGGTTCAGTTAAGAAAATAAATTACTTACTACAGACAAAACAGATCGTTTTTTTTGGAGGGGGTTTGGGGGACGCAACCGTCCCCCAATCGGGGGTTTGGGGGAGAATCCCCCAAGTCTTGGTTCTTCTGAGATCGAT
>CASBQC010000427.1 GCA_949127805.1 Nostocales cyanobacterium PMM_0081 | reverse complement strand
GCTTTTACTGTATCGTGCTCAACTTCCGGCTTTTGTTGCTCTTCGGTTTCCTGACTCCAAAAGTCGTTAAATTCCTGTTCTGATTGATAAAATTCTGCGGCTGTTGGGAAGTTTAACGAATCAAATAAATCGCCTGATTCTGATTTTTTTCTGGATGGTATTGTCTCTGATTCCGCAGCAAATAAACTATCTAAAGAAAAGCTTTGTTTGTCGCTTTGAGGAATTTTTTCTATATGATTATTTGGAAGAATTTCCTTTGCCAAATTTGCATTCGCTGTTTCTGCAAAGAACTGCTCAAAATTATTATCTTGCTCAGGGGATAGTTCTTCTATGTTATCAACGTCATTCAAAGAGGAAGTTTTCGCTGAGGTAAAAGTTACATTGATATTCTCAGCTTCTGGTTGAATTAGTTCTCCTATGGTAAATAATTCATTTTCATTGAGTGTTAATGCCAAGAAATTACTTTCTACATTTTCTGAGGATTCATTATTCAAGGCAATATCATCAGAATTGAATTGAAGTTCTGGCAAAATTTCGTCATTCAGAGAATTATCACTTAATTCCAGGTTTGTAATAGCTGTTTCTGGAAATAGCGATGCTTTTTCTGGGAAGTTATCGTCAAAAAGCTGCAAAAGAGTTAAATCTTCGGTTGTAGTAGTATTTGTTTGGTGATTCTTGCTGCTAGGTTCTTTTTCAAAAGAAAGTAAATCTGCAAAATCGTTATCAGCATCCTCAGTGTCGTCGCTGATATTAATTTCTAATTCATTATCATAAATATTCTCTAAAATTTCTACTTGTTGCCAAGTTTCATCTAAATCTGGAGTTTCACCTTCAAAAAAGTCTGCTAGAGCATTTAACTCAGCTATTCCTACCTCTAGTTCATTCAAATCAACACTTGTATTGTTCAGCAGTTTGCCGTTTTCATTATCGTTGCGATCGCCTGAAAATATGTCGGCAAAATTATCTTGATCTAGGCTCGGCGATGGGTATAATTCAGTTAAACTAATTATGCTATCTTCACTATCAAAGTTTATTGGTGTCGATAACTCAGTTAAACTAGTTATACTGTCTTCACTGTCAAAGTTTGATAGTGTCGATAGCTCAGTTAAACTGCTTATGCTCTCTTGTGGCTCCAACTCGAAAAGTTGTAAATTGACAGCATCATCGGCAGAATTATTTTCTGTCGCTACGGCTAGATAAAGATTACCAGTCTCAAGACTGCTAGTCGATGGTTCGCTAATAAAATTATCGGTTATTTCTAAGACACTTAAAAGCGCTTTCAGTTGCGGACTGATTGCAATTTCTGCGTCTCTATTTTGTGTAGCTAATTCCAGAGCTTGTTTAATTTCAGTAATAACAGTTTTTGCTAAACTTAGAAAGCTGTTTTCGGGATTAGCGATCGCACTTCCAGCGGAACGACACAACCGACACCAATTTGAAAAATTCAACGACTCACCAAATCTGGCTAACTCGTAACAGCAATCTTGCAGTTGTTGTCGAGTTTCCAATGTTGGCGATCGCTTAAAAAATTGCAACATCTCCCGTAGTTTTTGCAGCACTTCAGCCTGAAACTCTCGCACAGTTTTAATTTCCGGTGCTAGATGTAATGTCGAAAGCGTTTCCTGGGGCTGAAATTTGTTATTTGATATAGTTATTTCTCTACTATTTATTGCTTGATTACTACTTTGTTGTACAAGCATGGACAAATGCTCGTACAACCATTGAAAGACCGGCTCAGTTTCTGACATCAAAGTGTTAGCAGCATCTTCTGTTAAACCAAAAGGTTCTGTCAAATGCTCTAACAGCACTTTCAAAGTATCAGAAACACCAAGAAACAAAGATTCTAACTTTTGGTCAATTTGAACCGGATGCTCTTTGAGAATTTTGAAACAGTCTTCCAGACGGTGAGACGTATGCTGAATGCTACTCAGACCAAGCATAGCCGCTCCTCCTTTTATAGAGTGAGCTGCCCGAAAAACTTCGTTAATCATTTCCGGGTCGTTCAGGGTACTCTGGAGATTTAACAACCCCTGCTCAATGGTATTCAGGTGGTCTCTTGCTTCTTCAATAAAGTAACCTAAAATGCGCTGTTGTTGTTCCGGCAGCATACTACAAAGTTAGGAGTTAGGAGTTAGGAGTTAGGGGCTGTAGAGACGTTCCGAAAGGAACGTCTGTACTAAACCGGCGGAACGTCTGTACTAAAGTTAGGAGTTAGGAGTTAGGAGTTAGGAGTTAGGAGTTAATAACTCATCACTCATCACTTGTTTTACCTTGTTTCCAGTGTTTCCACTCGGAAACGTTCAACAGAGGAGATTAAGTCACGGGATACACCTACCAAGTGTTGCAAAGCACCAGAAACTCTCTGTGCTTCTTGGGAGGTTTCTTGTGCCGTGAGTTCCACAGACTGCATTACCTGAGCGACAGCGCGAGAGGTTTCCGTTTGTTCTACAGTGTCAGTGGTGATAGAACGGACAAGAATATCAATGCGATTTGCGACTTGAATGATATTTTCAAGCGATCGCTTGGCTTCTTCTGCTAATTTTGTACCTTGAATTACCTGTTGTGTGCCTTCTTCCATTGCCGTCATTACAGAACTAGTTTCGCTCTGAATTTGCCGCACAATTTCTTCAATTTCTTTCAACGATTTAGCCGATCTATCTGCAAGCTGACGCACTTCATCGGCAACGATCGCAAATCCTCTTCCAGCTTCTCCAGCTCGTGCTGCCTCAATACTAGCATTCAGCGCTAACAGATTCGTTCTAGAAGCAATTTGCGAAATCAAAGCGACAATTTTAGAAATTTCTTGGGAAGATTCCGCCAAACGCTTGACTTTTCGCGTAGTTTCTGCTACGGTTTCGCGAATTTCTAAAATCCCCGCCACAGTGTTTTCTACCGCTTCCCCACCTTTAAGGGCAAAAGCGCTAGCTTCACGGGTGACAGTTTCTGCTTCCCGCGCGGCTTCCGCTACCCGTTGAATCGAATCTGTCATCACCTGCACAGAATTAAGCGTGACTGCTAACTCTTCCGCTTGTCGCAAAGCATCACTAGATAATGCTCTAGCAAAAGTTTCTGAATTGGTTGCTCCTTTTGTCACTTCCCGCGCTGCTACTTTCACCTGTTGGACAATATCCCGCAAATTTTGAATTGTTAAGTTAAAAGCGTCCGCAACTGCTCCCAAAACGTCAGCCGTCACCTCAGCTTGCACCGTCAAATCTCCCCTGGCAGCTCCTTCCACATCGTCCAACAGCCGAATTACTTGGCGTTGGAGATTTTCTTTTGCCTCTTCTTGTTCATCAGCTTTGCGTTGAGCCTCATTTGTGGTCGTGAAAATTACCTTAGCCATTTCGTTGAAGCTAGCAGCTAACTGCCCCAATTGGTCTTCGGAATACACCGTGGCTTGAGCGTTGAAATTTCCTTGACGTACCGCATCAAACTGAGTTTGCAGATCGTTAGTTGTGCGGCGAATTTGCTTGAGTGTGAGATTTACCATAAAGCTGGTAGTGCCAAAAGTAGCAAGTCCGGTAGCTAGAGCCATTACCCAGCCTGTATTTCGCACTCCTTCGCGTTGTTGTGGGGCAGACAAATTAGCCGCGCTGAAACTGACCACAGCGACAACTACCGCCGAAATCACACCGACAGTTCCAGCAACGATCCATTGTTTTTGTTCGAGGGGAGCATTTTCTAATGGTGCTAATAAGCCTTGCTCGACATTAACAACAGGTTCTAGTTTCGATCCATCAGTTTGGGTAAAGACAGGAACTGCTTCTTGTGAACCAGTCATGCTGAAGAGTTCGGAATCGCGATCGCCTGCGGTCTCGGACAGGCGATCGCTTGTTTGGGCAACTTGCGGAACTTGGGAAACTTTTTTGCGAACTTTACTACTAGTTTCCAATGAACCAGAAGGCATTGACATTTCACTGAAATTAGAACTTCCCCCTGTGATGTCAAAACCAGGAATGTTTCCTAAATCGTCAAAGGCATCAAAGTCGTCTAAAAACTCTATATTATTGCTCTTGGAAGTACTTCCAGTCGCGTTTGTATCTTCTTCATCTATTAACCCATCTGAGCCAAAGGCAGACTCAAAAGCTTCAAAGTCAAAACTCTCGTCATCATCTAATCCCTTTGGCTTTTTGAAAGTTGAGTCTAAATCTTCAGATTTCTCAAAGGCAAATTTATTATTTAATGATGAATTGTTAAAATTATTTTCTTGACTGCTGTATCCTGAATTATTTGTTGGTTTATAGCCATTTTTACGGGATATTTCGCTCACGAATAAAGTTTCATCTTCAACATTATTTAGTTGAGATTTAAACTCTTCACTAATTAATCCTTGGGAATTTTCATCAATCAATAAATCAGGAGGTTTTTCTAAGCTATTGCCATTTGATGGAAAATTCAGCTTTTGAGAAGGTGAATCGCTGCTGTTATTGCTGTTAAATGGAGAATTTTTATGAGTATAATTTTCGTCATTTGTTAGCTCTTTACTTTGAGAAACATCTTCTTGCCAGAAAGCTGGCAAATCTAACTTTGATTCTTCCTCCGAAGTACTTGAATCTAATTGTGAATCTTGATTCAAGCCAAAAGGATTATTGCCAGCAGTATCTGAACATTCTAGTGACGTACCAAATACAGTACTGTCTGTGGGCATTTCAAATGGGCTACTCAAAGATACTTCTTCGATCGCGTCCACAGATTGTGAATGCTCACTATAAGAGCTTAAATCAAAGTCATTATCTTTATTGCCTGCGCCCATCATAGCTTCAGGCTCGTGGAAATTAGAGTGCTTATTATCTATCCCAGCGACTTGTTCTTGCTGCTGATATTGATTGACGTTCTCAAGACCATTACGAGCAAAACTAATAATTTCTTCATCCTTCGTCAACTGCAAAACTTTTTGGTATTCTGATGAAGCCACATCGTATTGTTGCAAAACGTAGTAGACGTGACCCCGCAATAAATGGGAGTTAGCGTCATCGGGTAAATTTTGCACCACAGAGTCAATTAAAGTGGCGGCAACTTCATAGTTTTGTTGCGCGTATGCCGTACAAGCTTGTTTATAAATTTCTAGGTATTCGTCTATATTTGCTTCCATTTCCTGCCTCCCAATTTCATCCTGCCCACCGCGCACTCCGCAAAATAGCCATTTGATCTAGCAGTCGCAGACACTGATTTTTTTGAGCATCTAATAACCACTCTCCCCGTAAAAAGGGAGCCATACCATCCGGCACGTTATTTGGTGCGATTAGATGCTGCACATCAAGCCAGTCCATGCCACCAATTTGTTCTACTGCTAAACCGACTATTGTGTCTTGCTCTTCTATAGCAATCACCGGAATTTCTGCTTTGTCGGTATTTAACGGAGTTACTTCTCCTAAAAATTGACCCAAATCAGCCACCCAAATTACTCGACCTCGTAAATTTAGAGTACCCAAAAGTAAAGGAGAAGCATTAGGAATTGGGGTAATTCTATCGGGACTTAATTCAATTACCTCGCGGATGCCTGTGGCTGGTAGTGCAAACTCCTGATGCGAGGGAATGTAAAACCGTAAATGTAACTCACCTTCAGGACTTTCTACTTGAAATTCAGGACGGAAGTGGTCTTGACCGCTGCCTCCTAAAAAGTC
The DNA here is from genome assembly GCA_949127805.1 of Nostocales cyanobacterium PMM_0081. Lineage (GTDB taxonomy): Bacteria > Cyanobacteriota > Cyanobacteriia > Cyanobacteriales > Nostocaceae > Hassallia. The sequence continues at coordinate 13,286 of CASBQC010000427.1, read as the reverse complement.
CGGTAACTTAACCATGTTTTTTCCATCCTTATCCTCGCAGCAGTTGTTTAACTGTTCCCACCAACTCGGTTGGCTGAAACGGTTTGGCTATGTAGGCGTCAGCACCTTGTTTCATACCCCAATAGCGATCGAATTCTTCACCTTTGGAAGAACACATGACTACGGGAACGTTTTGGGTTTTTGGATCTGACTTTAGCCGACGACAAACTTCGTAACCATTCATCCTCGGCATGACAATATCCAATACCACTAGATCAGGAGCTGTGGTTTGAATTGCTTCTAAAGCTTCTAATCCGTCACTTGCGTGGGTGACTGTTAAGCCACTCGCTTTTAGGAGGTCTGTAATCATCTCCCTTTGTGCCACACTGTCTTCCACAATCAGAACTGTACTCATAAATGCCTAATTTCCCTCCTGATGTAGACGTTCCCCTATCTGGAGCATTCCCTGACTTAAGCCCAAGCATTTAGTGTATAAATTTATTCTATTTTTCACTAATTTCCTAGATAATATCGTTTTACGGAGAATTATTGGTTGGAGCGTTGGAGCGTAATTGGCAATTGGTAATAATTTTTCCTAATCCCCAGTCCCCAATCCCGCTGATTCTGTGATATTATCTTTTACTCGATCTTCGATGGGATCAACAAGTCTTGCGTTTTGGTTGTGTCTCCAAACAACACTATAGTTGAGATATTTTTCTACAAGCATTAGTAATTCAGTTTCTGTAAATGGTTTTGTTAAATAATCTGTTGCCCCGACCATCCTAGCTTTAACGCGATCGATAAATGCATTTTTACTACTTAGCATGATAATCGGCACGAGCCGAAATGCTGTTGAATGTCGCAGCATTCCACAAATTTCGTAACCATCCAACTCTGGCATGGTTATATCGCATAAAATTAGATTTGGCTTGATTTGAAAAACACAGGCGATCGCTTCTAGGGGATTGGTGAAGGCGATCGCCTCATATCCTTGTGGTTTCAAAATAGACTCTACAGTTTCACAAATCGTAGCCGTATCGTCAATACACACTATGCGTGCCTTTTGTAATAACTCTTGTTTCCTCTTTTGTATTTCTGCATCCGTAGATGTACTTGAATATACTAAATGCACGCAACCTTGTTGCACGTATGGATATATTGCTTTCGCAACTGTCAAAACGTCTCGATTCAGATACCGAGCCAATTGACGCAAAGATGTTTTACCATCCACCCACTGCTGTAACTTATTCAGCGTTACTGCTGGTAGTGAGGAGCGTAGTTCAGTTATATCAGCAAGCACCGGAAATTGATCGGGAGATTGAATATGCGGATAAAGCAACTTCCACTCTTGCACCTGCTTCATAATTTTGCTGACAAGGGGAGCAATTTCTAAGGTAGTTAATTGCGGGGCAAATGCCGAACCCAAATCGAAAATGAAGCTACCTTGATGTAAACTCAGCAAGTCAAACAAAGTCTCATACACTAACCCGTGGATAATACTTTGCGCTACTTTTGGTTTAATAATATTGCGCTCTAAAAGCGTCCAAAGATAGCCATACTCTGGAGCATTTAGTGTTTCTAAGCAAGCAAGTTGCACTTTGTCAAGTCGTGTCTGAAGTCGGTAATGGCGCAAGTAATCGCTAATTTTGGTTAAACTGCTATCACCATCTTGGCAATAAATAATTTGACCATTGGCAAAAAATACGTACCAAGACTGTTGTTTACACTCAGACCAAGAACGCTGTCTGATTACTTCGTCTACACTAAGTTTGTTGCTATTGTGACAGCTACGGGTTTCTACAAATAGTTGCCCAGTTCGCTGCCCTAACTCAATTAATTGCAGAATACTACGAATATCAATTTCATTTAAATTTCCGTGCATTTAGCCAAAAGGCGCTCCTGATCATTTTATTTACATTTAATGTTAATTTTGCCCTTTTTTTCAATGTTTCAAACAAACTGAAAAAAGAAGCGCTTCTGTGGTGCGTTGTCTTGATACACCATTTAGACGGGCATTATATTAATCTGGGTGGAAAAATTTTCAATCCTGAGATTTTTAAGGGTAGACAAAAAAGCGGTGAAGTAGCGCGGTCATGTTCGTTACCACGCGGCTGTGCGGGGCGCGATGGGCAGAGCCGCCTTTCCTCGACGGCACCAAGCTTTATGGCTTGCCTTGGACGCATGATTATTCATGTATAGAAAGAAAACATTAGAAAAGGATATTCTAACTTCAAACTTTAACTTTGTTTAATATACTTTTACAATGCTAGTGATAACACGGTAGTCATCAGAACTGTCATCAGTACAAAATGTAAAAACGCGACAAATTGATTTTATAAATATCAAGACGAAATCTCGCGTCTATAAATAGTTTTGTTTGTCTTATTTTCTTATATAGGTGAAGTAAGACAAATTTACGCAATTATTTAATGTATAGCCCAATAAAGGGCGTTAAGTGCATCAAAAGGAATAACGGTGTGCTGTATTTAGCAGAAGTACAAAAACAAAAAGGCGGCTTACTCAGTGGTGGTTCTAAAACAGAACTAAAACTGCTGGCTTGTCAACGGACAGACCAAAATTGGAGTAATGTTTCAGAAGAAGTGATTGCAGCTGAGGACGCTAGCAAATTAAACGATGGCGCACTAGTGCTGGTTGAGTTGAATCCTCAGCGTCAAGTGCAGAGAATTCAAGAAGCAGGGCGTCCGCTAGTTAATATTTTGCAGAATTTTTCTCGTCAAGGAGAAAAATTTAAGCTCAAAGAAGAAGAAATTGACCAGTGGAAAGAGTCACTGACATTTCAGGCACAAGAGTTAAATCGCCGCGAAATGGAAATGGAAGCGCGTGCGGAACAACTGCAACAAATGGATGATGATTTTCAACGTCTGGAAGCCGAAAAGCAAGAAGTTGATATATCAAAACAAAAAGTAGAACAGTTGCGAGAAGAATTTGAACGCAATCAAAAGGAACTAGAAGGTGCTTGGGAGCATTTACGCGGTGAGCAACGCCGTTTGGAGGAACATCAAGCAGAATTCCAGCAAGGAAATGTTTTGGATGAGGAGCAAAGCCGGGTGTTGAGTGAGTTACTCGATCGCCTAACAAGTCAAGTTGCTCCCATTGAAACAGTGCGCGAGCATCTTAATTTTGCTGATGGTATGGTGGAAAGTCAGCAAGCTACTCTTAACCCACACTGGCAACAATTAGAATCTCTAAGAACTGCGGTTACTCAACATCAAGAGGAAATTGACCAACTAGAGCAAATAAAGTGCGATCGCCTTCTCGAATGGCAACAAGCTCAAAATGCAGTCTTACAGCATACAGCAGAGTTGAAAATTCATACAACATCTCTTGTAAGCAAACAAGAGTGCGCTCGGATGCTTCATGTGCACTTACAACACCAGGAAGATTTACACCAGCAAATTGAATTTTTGGTGGCTATTTCTGGAGATGTGGTTTTTGGTGAGCAGGTTGATGTCGAAGCTTTGGAAAAAATGCCGCTAGAAGAACTCCAACAAACAGTGCTGGACTTACACGAAAAGTTGCAAATTGACTCTAGCTTTGTTCACGAGCAAGAAGTAGAACTTAAATTTAAACAAGATACTATAGACGAACTGCAAAATAAGTTAAATCAAGCATCTGACAATGACCATATCAATTTAGAAATGGAAGTGGCAGATGAAAAAGACTTGTATCAAATGTTGAATGAAACATTGGTGGGACAACGCCGCAGTTTGTTAGAACGGCACGAGTCTTTTAAACAACACCAAGCGGTATTACATCGCCGACAAGGACATTCATCTGCCAATGAAGACGATCAAAAAATAGATTTAGTACCAATTTTGCAGCAAATGGAGGCGCAGCAACAACAACAGTCGGAGGAACTACAAAACTTGCAACGTGAGATTGAAGAGATACGTTCTCAAATTGAGCTAGCCGAGGAAACGCTCAATAATCAAATCCAAGAGCAAGAACAGAAGCACCAAGAACTAAAAGTCTTGGAAGAAAATTTGCAACTGTTGCGAATAGCCACTGCTGAATACTCGGCGAAAATTAATGTTTATCAAGAAACGCTACAACCAATTCAGGATTCTTTGGACGGTTTACGTCACAAGCTGCAAGGCATAGCTGAATCTTTGGCTACAGTACAGGAAACTGGTGATTATCAACTTCAGACTATTACCCAGATGCGTCAAACTATTTTAAGTTTGATTCAACCACAATTGTTAGCATCTTAAAAGTTCAGTACGCGGTAGAGACTACCAAGTGCTACGTCTCTACATATAACTGCTAACTAATATCCAGTCGTTTTCTACTTTAGCGATCGCACCCCCAGGAAATGGATCGGTTTGCGATCTATTTGGTGCTGTAATTAAAGCTGTTAGTTTTTCGATTTGCTCAAAACTAGGGGCACATGGAAGCATTTGTTGTAAACAGTAACGCATGACGCGACGTTGTAACGCTAATGGTGCTTTCTGCAAAACGCGACGATTGAGTTTTAGGGTGAAATCCGGGGATAATAATAATTCTTTACTTACCTCCCCCACATTTGTACAGACGCGATAACCTGTGTCTCTACACCACGCTTCCTCCACTCCCCCACTCATCGCTTCACAACGCAAGCGATGGGCTGCTTGTTCTAAATATTCCACTTCGGCTTGCAGAAGTTCGGCGGTTTGAGCTAAGGCTGATTCAACTTGGGGGTTGAAATTTTCTCGCAAATATGGTAACAACTCTTGGCGAATGCGGTTACGGGTGTACTTCAAATCTTCATTAGTAGAATCTTCCCAAATTGGTAGTTGAAAGTGTTGACAAAAATCTCCCGTTTGGGTGCGAGTGATTTCTAAAAGTGGACGGACTAACAGAATGTTATCAGTTAATGGGCGTTGCCAAGTTAAAGCTTGCAAACCATCAGCACCAGTACCACGCATTAAGTTGTAAAGAAGAGTTTCCGCGCGATCGCTTGCTGTGTGACCTGTAACAATATAGTTGTAATTATGTTCAAGTGCGATCGCATTCAAAGCTTGATACCGCCAATTTCGTGCAGCAGCTTCACTATTTAAAGCTTCGTTAGCGGTTTCTAAATAAAAGGATATATCCCAGCTTTTGGCTAAATTTTTTACATGATTGGCATTAGCTTGCGAGTCAGGACGCCAGCGATGATCGCAGTGAGCAATACCTAAATGCCATCCCCATTTTGGTTGTAAATCTAACAATAATTTAATTAAGCACAGAGAATCCTGCCCACCGGAAACCGCAATTAATAAGCGTTGATTGCGTTCAAATAGACGACGCGATCGGATGGTGCGATGTATTTTTGCATGGAGAGGAGTCCAAAAAGAGCGGCTCATTGTTGATTAATACCCGACGATTAAAATCGCGGCTACACAAGCAAAGCAAAGATTAATACCCGACGATTAAAATCGCGGCTACACAAGCAAAGTCCGCCTACGCGGACTAAAATAACTATATTAAAAAACGTATTTAGCCCACGCAGGTGGGCTTCGTTCGTGTAGCCCCAGACTTCCAGTCTGAGGGCATTATGAAATTTTCGCAATAGGTTTATTGATGTTCAATTTGCTTGAGTTGCTGTCTGAGTTCTTCGAGTGGTGATTCAGGTTCATCAGGACAAAATTCTAAAGTGATGCGGACTTTTCCTTTTTGCCAACGTTTAGCACCAGGTTTTAAGATTTCACAAGATTGTCCTTCAGTCAACCACTTATCTTTAAGTTCATTATTTCCTGGCAAGACTCCCTTCATTTTTGCTTTGAATTCACCCACTTTGAACGTATGGTGAGGAATTAGAATTTCCCCATAAGTCATAGACACAACATCATCCGGACTCAACCCCTCAAATCCATTTCCCATAACAATATCCTGGAACTAAATCTATAATTCCCAAGAGATAGCGGTTAATCTCAAAAACAACTCCCAAATTCCCTCTCTCTTCTCTTCCTCCGCGTTCTTTGCGTTCTCTGCGGTTCGTTAAAAATTTCCCCTCTCATAAGAAAGGGGAAAAACAATAACATTCCTAAAAAAACCAACCGTAAGAATGCAAACCCTTACCCAAAAGATTCACACCCAAATAGCAAATCCAAACAACAACAAAGCCAATAGCAGCTAAAATTGCCGGACGACGCCCTTGCCAACCACGGGTAATTCTGGCATGAAGATATGCCGCAAATACTAACCAAGTAATTAGCGCCCAAGTTTCTTTCGGGTCCCAACTCCAATAAGTACCCCAAGCTTCATTTGCCCAAACACCACCAGCAATGATGCCAATTGTTAGCAGGGGAAATCCTAACCCAATGATGCGATAACTGACATTATCTAAGGTTTCGGCAAGGCTGAGGCGCTGGGGTGTGAGGGTTTGTTCGGAATTTTGGATTGGTGTTGCGAGTACTGTATCCAAAACTGCTGTTTTGCTGTTGCCGTTAATATTAGTTTCAAAACGAGCAAAACCATTATTTTCAGCAGATGGTGTTGTTAGTTCAGAAACTAGTTCACCAGCTTTATGCAAGCGGTAGCCGTTGCTGCGATAACCACCAGTACCGACAGAACTACCTTGTAGTTGAATATTTTCACCGCCAGTCACGAAAAGAAAGGCGATCGCTAACAGCGAACCTACCATCAAAGCCGAATAACTAAACATCATCACACTAACGTGCATCATCAACCAATTAGACTTCAGTGCAGGCACTAAAGGTTCTGATAATCGCATTCCTGATGGCAGTGTGAGGGTAGCAAAAGCGCTGATGCACATTGCGATAGGGGAAGTAAAAACTCCCACCAAACGGCTGCGGCTAGTGTTTTCCGCAATTAAATGGACGGTGGTAATTCCCCAAGTTAAGAAAAACAACGATTCATAAAGATTGCTCAGGGGAAAATAACCAGCTTCGATCCATCGCGCTCCTAGTAGGGTGGCTATACACAAATTAGCGATCGCCATACCAGCTGTCCCCAAAGCGGCAGTTGCGGACAGATTCGGAAAAGCCGCCCCAGCCCAATAAACCAGCATCGTGAGAAATAAAACGGCAAAGGAGGCATTGTCCAGCCAGTTCTGGAGTACAACCAGATTCATACAGTGTTCTCCCGAATGGATTCAAATAAAAAATGGATTTTGACTGTTTTGATCCTATCTGTTTCTGAGTAATAGCAGGGCAAAGGCATGTGAAATTTACAAAAATAAATTACAATTTGCCGCGTTTAAATCTTGCTCTTCTACGTATTCGCAGTTGGTCGCCAAGATAAAATACAGTTCAGTTAAGGAATTGGTGGTAAAAATGGTATGTAGAGACGTAGCACTTGGTAGTCTCTACGAGGATTTATACCAATTTGCATTGGGAACCATAATCTAAAAATTCCCATTTCCGACTTCTGAACCCCGAATACTGATTTTGAGAGTTCCGTTTTAGAACGCGGATTGATGGCTTAACTGAACTGTATTGCGCCAAGATAACAAAAGAAAGGACGTTCCTAAGAACGTCCCCGTAGTGAAATTCACAAACGTATTGATATTAGAGAGTCTCTACAGCTCCTTCAAGAAATCAATCATCGATTGTTGATCAGAAGGTGTTAGAGAACGGAAACGAGCGATAACTTCGCGTGCTTCACTTCGATGAGTTGTCGAAAGAGCACTGGTATAAGGTGGGCAAATGACATCCTCAGGCGATGAGCCATATAAGCTATAGTCGATAACATTGCCGATTTTATTGACGACTTTGCCATCTGGAGGAACAGGGCATCCACCACCCGTCAACTTAGAGGTCTTATCGTCATTGGGTGCAGGCAGGTCATGTAGCTCAATCGCTGCACGAAGCGCATCGTCTACTGTGCGAACAACCAACGGTGCATTGGTAACTTCGCTATTGGTAAACACAGTACCCGCAGGCGTGGTGTCACGGGTCAGGGTACTCAAGTAGACGCGAGCATCATGCAAGAATGGAGGTCCAACCTTACCAATCCCCATCAGAGGTGGTGTACGGAACTCTTCACCCTTAGCAGTTGCTTTCTGGTTTGAGAAGATATCATCAGTCAGGTTACGGTTGAGATCAAACGTGTTGAAGGTTTGACCCCGACGACCTCTGCGCTCATAAGAGTCATCATCTCGATCTGAACGTCTGCCGGGTCGGTCATTGCGAACAACCGTCGTGGTTCGGCTCACAAGGATTGGATCGCGCGGAGTTGGTGCAAACCGTTCAGCATCAATGGTGGGTCCTTTATGCAGAATCAGATCCGAGAAAATCGGTGCCCAACGGTAGCTGAGAATGTCTACAACCGCTGCTGCATCAGTACCCAAGGATGGGTCGCCAAAAGCAGGTGACTGACCAGTTCTTTGAACTGGGATATGGCAGCTAACGCAACCCACCATCTGATCGGTTTGGTTAATGGCATTGGGATCGCGACCATCGCCCTTGCGACGCATACGACCAGGGATCATCCGGTTGGCAAAGGCAGTGACATCGATACCAAAAAGCTGCGCCCCTCTTTGAACGCTGGCTGCACGACTGTTGCCAGGAAGAGGTCTAGACGGATCTTTGTAATTCAGCACGGTCAAGAGACTAGGACCGAATTCTGGGGGAGCCGTCATGCGTAAAAAGTTGCGCTCACTGAATGGAGTGCTGAGATGAAACTCAGGGTCGTCTATTATATTTCGGCAGTTCCGATTATAGGGAGCAATAGCGGGATTGGCAATATTGAGTTCACTATTGTTAGCCAAGCTTGTGAGTCCAAGCTCACCTTGCAAGCCCCCAATAATAAATTGCAGCAACTCAGCGCCATTTGCACGTAAGCCAAAACGCCCTACCCCATCGGCTTTAGCGTTGGGTGGTGGCACATTGACAAAAGTCCCCGCTGAATCTGAACTAGCGGGCACATTGGAAGGAATCAAATTGACCGCACCCGTAACACAATCACCAGTACACTGGAATGCAGCAGTTTTCAGGGACGAATTGCCGCCTCTTGTGTCAGAGGGATCGGCAGCGTTTACGATATCCTGGGTAGGAATAGCCTCCATCAGCCCACGACCGATATAGGGAGGACCAGCGCGTTCTCCCACACCACGTCGAAATCCACTTGCAGCTTGACCTGTAATTGGATCAACCGTGCCGAGATTTCGATCTTCCGCGATGCTTGGGATCGCTTCTGCTCTGCAATCTAAAGTCGAGTCGAAGGCTCTAAGCTCATCAATTGGGGGGCGTACATGCTGCACAAAACCACCAAAATTCTGTGCATTACCTGTGACGCGGTTTGTAGAACCATCCAGCGGATCGTAAGATCTGGTCGGGTTCATCGCTTCTTCCGATGGTGAAAAGTCCCCGAAGATTGTAAAGGCTGCGGTTCGTCCGGTATTATTGACCGCATCTAAGACCGCTGGGTCAAGCTGACTAATGATACTCAAGTCAACAGAACCGTCTGGATTGACTGGATCTAAGCGAACACCTGCGGGTCTACCACCTTCGGTGGTATCACCCGACGTAAAACTGAAGTTGGTGGGGGTTGTACGTCCAGCTCTACTGACGTTAGAGGTACCTGTGAGCAGCCCCACACCCGGAACTGACTCAAGGTTATTCAGGTGACAACCTGCACATCGGGTTTGGTTAGCGGTCGGACCTGCCCCTTGCACAACGGTCTCTGGGGTGGTAAAGAAGGTCGATCCTTCCAGCGCTCTCTCGCGAGCTGATTGCGGAACAGAAGGATAGAACAATCTATTTAATTGAGCCACTGTACTCACAGGACCTATTCCCACATCGCCAAAGGTATCGCGAGCGACACGCTCGGTTGGACGAAGGGGTTGAGTCGGAGGCTCAACCACAAAATCGATCCTGATTTCTTCTTGTCGGCGTGTAACTAAGGTTGCATCGTCGGGAATGCCGCTACCGACCTGACCAAAAACTTTGTCTGGGAAAACATAAGCAACGAACACTGAAAGGCTAAACGATATAGCCACTATTAACGAAACATTCAGAAATTTAAATTTCCGCATGATATTTTTCAACCTTATTAAAGATTGAGTAAGAGAAGCTGAAGATCACGAATTCCATATTAGATTTCTAGCCTCTACATCTAGAAAGTATCCAAATTAACATTTTTTTTCTATTAATACTTAGAACTTGATTTCGCAAGTTCTAAGCGTAATTACATATATACTTTAGGATACCTCCTAAAGTAAAGTCATCTAAGACTCAAATAAATATTTCTACATATTCGTAATAGACATCTACAGAAAAGTAGAGACGTAGCACTTGGTAGTCTCTACAAGGGTTTCGGGCAACGCATAATTAATTTGATGTCTAATATGATTTTTGTATGAAGATGCGCCTAAAATCGCCCACGTATGTAAGCTCTGTTTGTATATAGCAATCCGGTTTGATTTTTGAACAAAATTACGTATTTGTAGGGTGCGTTCAACAAACGCGCTCGGCACCATTCTTAAGGATTTGGTGCCGTACTCAAAGTAGCTCCACAACGGCAATATTAGGGGAGGAAAATCCACACCCTAATAAGCCGGACCCTAGGTATTTGTTCAAAAATAAAATAGTAATCCTATAGCTTCAGGCTTATAGCCTCAGGGCGAATAAAGCGCAATCGCACATAGAATTGGTATAAGATGCCCTATCAAAGATTGTGATTTTTATGTACCACAGGACTGGGAGCAAAATGTTTTTGTCATACTGAGCGAAACGAAGTGTAGCGTCCCTTGCGGGTGTCCTGAGCGTAGCGCAGTTCCTTTGCTTCGCTCAGGACTGAGAATGACAGTTTTTCTTCGTCAAAATGCCCTCATTCCTATACCATACCTCCCCACCTCCCCTTAGGGAATGGGTATACTTGTCGGACTGGGTAAAGGTGCTGGTTTATCACCTTTTTTCAGTCCGATAAAAATGTCGTAGCGGTTACTATGACTGTCGCTGACAGCAGATGTTATCCCAATTGAGCGCGTTGCTTCTAATACAATTTCTTGATTGGAGAATAACGTCGGTAGGGGAAAATTTTTCACCGTGCGTTCCACATCTAAGAAAAACTGACCGTTTGTCGGATTAGGATCTGAGGGAACTGTTTTTTGGAATGGGAAAGTACTAGCTAATGTGTTGTTGGGTCTAGGAACAATTTTATCGGTAACAGGAGCACCCATAATTAAGTAAGCGACATCATTATCTAACCAGCCGTGGGTAGCAGTTAAGGTTCCATAAGGTCCAATCCAGTTGACAGCAGGTTTATCTGCGATTGTGGCAGGTTGAATCTGGAATTGATATTGATTTTTCATAATATCATCCAGACGTTTTATTGATGATTCAGCCAAAGCGCGATCGCTTGCCCGTACCATGAATACAAATGCCGCACGAAAATCTTCCTTATAACCTTCTTTAGCAATGGATGGCATCACCGAAACCGAAAACTCACCCCCCATCCAACTTAATAAATCCCGATCTAAATCAAGTTCATTATTGCTGAGTGATTTCACTCCACTTCTAATTGTTTCTGGTGGTATGGGCGAAACTGGATTAGAGTGAGATGTTAAGACGTAATCTGCCCACAACCGCTTGAGATTACCACCAGACAGCATCATTAAGGTTTCTGCTGGTAAGCGGTTTTGCATACCCCCAGCGTTGTTTTCCACCGTTAGGGTACGTTGACTATTGGGATTAAGCCAAGAGACGCCTTTTAAGCGTATTCCTTCTGACTCTAAGCTAAGTGTCCCCGCTAAACCTTGGTTGTTCTGAAGTTGAGCCAAAACTTGAGCGGGTAAAGGGCGGTTTGGAGAGGCAGCCGCTATTTTAGCAGCTATTGGCACATTTACATAAAATTGGGCAAAAGGTTGGTAGTTGGCGATTTTAGGGAAATTATCTGCAAAACCACCTGTTGTTGCGAGTGTTGTTTTATTTTTATAGGCATCAATCGCTCGTTCTGTGGCTTTAGGATTATCGGTGATGACTAAGAAACGTTGATCTAGTAAGGCAGCGGAAAAGTTTTCTTTATTTTGCCCTTCGGTTTCTTTGATGGCAATTCCTTGATAGGTGCGATCGACTAATTTGCCGCCTTTGAGCATTTTGGTTTGTGTCAAAATGGTTTTAGCACTTTGTGGATTTTTTATCGGCAGAACCATCACCATCGACTGCTCTTTGGTAGCAATTTTATCAGTAGCTAGGGGTAATGGTGCTGGCTGTTTCATGTCTGGGGCAAGAATGGCAATTGTTACTTCCTCACCTACCCAAGGACTGATATCTTTTTGGAAGTCGTAGCCGTTATTAGTGAGAAAGCGATCGCGTAACTCCAATAAATACTTATCCAGTTCTCCTTGGGTTTCTTTTGTGCCAAAAGAGCGCAATTTCTGCCATTGACTGGCATCGGTGGTTAAAGAAACCGCAAATAAGGCATCTTGAGGAATAATATTTGCACCCACTGGCAATCTGGAGAATAATCTTCCCTGACTTAAAACCCAAAATGCTGCACTCCCCACACCAATCAACAACCCGGCAGATGAAAGCGTCAGCACTAAAGACGGTTTCTTTTTTTTCTGCGTTGATAAGACAGATACAACAGGTAGTGCCATTGAAACCTAATACCTCATAATTGCGAACTCATTATTTGCTTGATTGCTACAGTAAACTAAAAGGTTTACTCTTCTTCAGGACAGTTAATTACATTGATTTTTTTCTATTGAGAGTTAATAATACTTCGGTAATCCACATACTATTGTTTTCTCAAATTACTACTGCTTTATCAGAGGTGCTTTTGTAGCGAGTTACCCTTTTTTACAGTTTTCAGGGAATTTTGTCCGACGCTTGCGCTTTTTACCCTATAAATGTCCGCACAAAACGTGAGAGTATTTTTCCGGCTGGTTAGGGTAGATTCTCGTAGATTAGACGTTAGGCGCCACCAGAAAGTGTCCGGGGGATAAATTCGTCACGTCAAGCACTATGAAGATATACTTAACTTGACAAAGCTGCAAGTGTTTAGCTGCCTCACCCCTTATTTTGACATAACTTTTTTCCACATAAAAGTAAAAAGTCACCTGCCACATCTGCTAAATTCGACGTTTTATAGCTTGGCTACTTGTTGCGAATTAGTTTTTTGCTATTACTGTGAGTAACGCAGATAAGCCTAATCTTTCTTAACAAGTACCGTTAAGCCTTCAGCAAACTGGGAAGGATTACTATTTACCAGCTTTCTTGTTAAATATTTTGGTATAACATACCGCAATAATTTATCTAATATAGGATACTTCGGAAAAAATCCACTATAATTATCAACCAATTTCAAGTTAGCCTGTGCCAAAAAATCTAAAAGACTTTCATAATTATAAAATCTTATAT
>CASBQC010000426.1 GCA_949127805.1 Nostocales cyanobacterium PMM_0081 | reverse complement strand
GGTATATTTTTAGGACGGCTATTGAATCTTGAGAAGTTTATGAATCAATGACGACTGGAAAAACAAGCATATTATTTACAGTTGCCAGTAATCAAAATTAAATATTTAGTGTCATTCAATTAGAAGGAAAATAAATAGAATCGGTATTTTAGATGACATTTTATTTGTAGAGTTATAGAGAATAATTAAGTTGACAAAATTAATTATTTTGGGGAAACTGAAAAACAAGTTTGTAATTTTACCCAAGTTTCTAGCTCGTCATTTCCTCGGCACTTGGTATTGATTGATATTTAGGTTTTTTGGTAACGCGATCGCGCTTGAGGACACATTTTTTTATCCAATACAAACTTAGGATAAAGTTTAAGAGACTTTGCGATAACGATCTTCTTCATTTTGCCGCCAATATACTATTTAATGGCAGATGCAATTTTGACAATGAGCTACTACATACGTCGCTACGTATACAACAAGGAAGAGGTCAGTCCTTCTGAATTGAGAATTTAATTAGGTGGGGGTCTTAAACCAATTTATTCATCTGTGTTTTCGCACAAAGTTCAACAATAAACTCCGCTCCTTATAGTACAGACGTTCCGCCGGAACGTCTCTACTGAATTTCAATTAATGTAGCCATTTAGGCTACTCTCTGGCGTAGCAAAATTGGGATGAAAATATGTCAGTAGACAAAGAAAGCCACTTCTTTAAAAAACCTCAAGCTCGGTGGCGATTAATTTTAGTATTTTCTTCGATTGCAGCAACAACCGGGCTAGTATTGTTCTATGGTTCTTCAAGATTTGCATCTGAATATAAAGCACAAACTCGTCCAGCAAATCCGCCAAAAACTGCTCCTGCGAGAGTGGCTATTACAGCCTTAGGACGGATAGAACCTGAAGGTGAAGTGACTTATTTGTCTGCTCCTCATTCAATGAATGGTGTGCGAGTTGAAAAACTGTTAGTGAAGGAAGGAGATCAGGTTGGGAGGGGGCAAGTGTTGGCATTGCTGGAAGATTATGCTCGTAGTAAATCAGCTTTGCAACAGTCTGTAGACAAACTGCAAATTGCTCAAGCCAAACTAGGGCAAATAAGAGCAGGAGCTAAATCTGGAGATGTCGATGCTCAAAAAGCAGCGATCGCTAGTTTGCAGTCGCAATTAAAAGGAGAAGTTGCAACTCAACAAGCGACCATTGCTCGGATTCAAGCGCAGGTAGAAAATGCTCAAACTGAGAACAATCGATACCAGCAATTATATAAAGAAGGTGCGATCGCTGCCTCAGTATTAGATAGCAAGACTTTGCAACTCAAGACAGTACAACAGCAGCTTCAAGAAGCTCAAGCCACCCTCAACCGCACTACCAACACTCTCAATGACCAGCTAAAACAGGAAAAAGCCAAACTTGGAAGCATAAAAGAAGTGCGTCCTGTAGATGTTCAATTGGCACAAAGCGAAGTCAAGAGTGCCATGACTGCGATCGCTCAAGCAAAAGCAGACATGGATTTAACTTATATCAAAGCTCCCATAGATGGAAAGATTTTGAAAATTCATGCCAGAACCGGAGAAGTAATCAGCACTTCCGGATTTGCGGAAATAGGCAAAATATCGCAAATGTTTGTCGTCGCAGAAGTCTATCAAACCGATATTCAAAAAGTGCATCTCGGTCAAAAAGCCACCATTACCAGTCCCGCAATTTCTCAACCATTGCAGGGAACTGTAAGTGAAATTGGTTGGCAAGTTGACAAACAAAACATCTTCAGTCTCAATCCCGGATCGGATACAGACCGGAAAATAGTTCAGGTGAAAATTCGCCTCGACAATCCAGCAGATAGTAAACGAGTTGCTCGTTTAACTAACTTACAAGTGGATGTCGCTATTAAAATTTAGCATTAGTTATTGGTTACTAGATAGTAGTTAGTAGGAGCGTGGATAGTGGGAATTTTAAGAGTGGGAAATGCCCAATGCCCACTAACAACTAACAATCAACAACACTTCTTGGTTAGTAGTTACTAGGAGCGTGGTTATTGGATAGTGGGAATTTTAATAAGGGGAAATGCCCAATGCCCACTAACAACTAACAACCAACAAACAACAACTAACAATTAACAACTAAGAAATAATAATGGCATTCAAAATTCCCTTAGCATGGCTTCAGCTAGCTCAACAGAAAGTTCGTTTTGTCGTAGCTGTAGCAGGTATCGCTTTTATTATCCTGCTGATGTTTGTCCAACTTGGTTTCCAAGATGCACTCTATTCAAGTGCTACCGCAGTGCATCAAAGTTTGCGCGGAGATTTATTTTTAGTCAGTTCTCAATATAAAGCTTTGACTTCGGCTCAAAGCTTTTCCCGGACTCGTTTGTATCAAGCACTAGGGTATGACGGTGTAGAGTCAGTTAACCCGATGTACGTGCAATTTGCCAAATTGAAAAACCCCCAAACTGGCGAGAAATATTCAATTTATGTTATTGGTATCGATCCGGGTAGAAGTGTCCTGAATATACCGGAAGTTGACCAATATTTAGATAAACTCAAAACTCCGGATGTGATGCTTTATGACCGACTTTCTCGCCCAGAGTTTGGACCGATCGCCACAAAATTTGAAGCCGGAGATAAAGAACAAGTAATTGAAATATTTCCCTTTAATGCATTAAAGGGCTACAGAGTTCGAGTTGGTGGTTTATTTAGTTTGGGTGCTTCCTTTGGCGTAGATGGTAATTTACTTGTCAGTGACTCCACTTTTTTCAGAATAGATCCAAATAGCCGTTCATCAGAAATGATAGATGTGGGTGTTGTTACTCTCAAACCTGGTGTTGATGCAGAAAGAATTTTGGCACAATTGCGAGCCAATTTACCCAATGATGTCCAAATATTTACTCATCAAGGCTTCATTAACTTTGAAAAAAATTATTGGTCTGTTAGAACGCCGATTGGTTTTATCCTTAACCTCATGCTGACAATGGCTGCTATTGTTGGTGTCGTCATCGTTTATCAAATTCTTTATAGTAATATTGCCACTCAATTTGTTGCTTACGCCACTTTAAAAGCTATAGGTTATGAGAATAATTATTTGTTAACGGTAGTTTTTCAACAAGCTTTGATATTGGCATTTTTTAGTTATTTTCCTGGCTTTATTTTTTCGTTATTGTTATATGACTATGCAATGAAAGCGACTAAATTACCAATAATGATGAGTTTGAATAATGCATTAATTGTATTAACAGCAACAGTATTAATGTGTATAACTTCTGGGGTGCTTGCCATCAATAAACTTCGTTCGGCAGATCCTGCGGATATTTTCTAGCCGAAAAATTGTTTTTGCTGCTGTTTAATTTTGAATCTCTCACAAAAGTACACGCAAATGGAAAAACAAAAAGTGCTTTCATGTGCCGAAAAAAAGGTAGCGGTGAATATTCTTACCGTGCGAATGGGTGGAGGACACTATGCTGCCTTAAATGCCTTAAGTTCGATGATTTCGCAGCAACAACGACCTTGGGAAATTCGAGTCACTGATATAGACGAAGTGCTAGATTACGCAACTTCATCAGGTGGTAAACTCATAGATCCCTTCAAAATACTGTTAGGAATTCCTGGATACGAACTGTGGAACCAAATGTTCCAAAAAGGTTGGACATGGTTGCAACCACTGATGTTGTCCATAGCCAAACTAGTTATCCAGTTTTATCACGATGTTTCCATCGGCATATTTGAGGGATACTGGCGCGAGCAACATCCAGATTTGGTAGTTTCTCTAGTACCTTTGTATAATCGAGGACTTTGGGACACATTACAAAAGGCAAAACCAGGAACCCCTGTAGTCACCATTCTTATAGATTTTGCCGATTCTCCACCGCATTTTTGGATAGAACCAAAAACGGAAAGTTATGTAGTATGTGGAACCGAACGAGCAGTAGAGCAAGCTCGTTCTCTAGGAGTAAAGGAAGAGCGGATTTTCCAGACTTCAGGAATGATTATTCACCCTCGCTTTTATGAACCTATTCCAGGCGATCGCCGTCTTGAAAAACAACGCTTGGGTTTAGACCCAGATCGCCTCACAGGACTTGTATTATTTGGAGGTCTGGGGTCTATGGTGATGTTAGAAATTGCCAAGCGTCTGGAATGCTTCAAAGACGAACTACAACTTATTTTTATTTGTGGACACAACGAAAAACTGGCAAATGCTCTAAATCAAAGCCAAAGTCAACTACCTAAATTTGTCACCACTTTTACTAAAGACATTCCCTACTACATGCATCTTTCAGATTTTTTCATTGGCAAACCTGGTCCTGCTAGCATCAGTGAGGCGCTAGCTATGAAGCTACCAGTTATTGTAGAACATAATGCCACTACACTAATAGCCGAAAAATATAACTCAGAATGGATTCAAAAGAAGCAGGTTGGTTTGGTAATTCCCAGTTTTCGGAAGATTGAACGGGCTGTTAAAGAGTTTCTTGAACCTGAAAAACTGGCTCGGTATCGTGCTAACGTCGCTGCGGTTAACAATCGAGCCGTATTTGAAATTCCTGATATTCTGCAAAAAATTCTCGAACTTAATATGAAGCAACTATAGCAAAGTTTGTTAAGGAAATAACGCTTTTAATTAATATAGGGCTTACGCACTCGTTATGGAAAAACGTTCGCCCTTAGCGTTGCCGTTCGCGCAGCGTCTCCGTGATTGAGAAGGCTACCGCACTCCTATCGCAGAGTTCACAGAGGAATGAGGAAGAGAGAGAATTTTTGCGTAAGTCCTGTAATAAATAAGCGTTCTTGACAAGCAAGCTTTGTTTGTAAATGCTAATGCTTTCGAGTATGTTCGACATCCAAAAAAACATCTATTTACACGCATTTCCTGATATGAATCTCCAAAACAAAACCATCCTCATCACCGGTATTGACAACTTTATCGGCTCGCGTGCTGCGGAATTAGCCATAGCGCAAGGCATGAATGTTCGGGGACTGCAAAGTTCTCCAGATAACCTGAAAAAAGTGCAACAATTGGGCGTAGAAGTGATAATAGGTGATATTAACCATGCTGCTGTTGCCGAAGCTGCTTGTGAAGAAGTAGACATAGTTTTTCATACAGCCGAACTTGCCAAAGAAGCTGGGGCAATCGACCGTTTTCGAGAGATAAATGTGAGCGGAACAGTCAACATGGCTTCATCTGCTAAAAAAGCTGGTGTCAAAACCTTTGTACATCTTTCTAGCGGTTTGGTTTACGGTTTCAACTATCCCGATCGCGTGACAGAAGATGGACCACTTCGCGGCGAAAATAATGCCTACTGCGAAACAAAAATAGAAGCCGAAACAGCACTTCTACAACTGAATTCTCCCCCAGATTTTGGCATCATCATCATTAGACCGGGTGAAGTTTATGGACCGGGAAGCATTCCTTGGATAGTTCGACCACTTTTATTAATGCGTCAAAAACTATTTGCTTATGTAGACGATGGTCAGGGAATCATGAATCATGTATATCTAGATAATCTGATTTCTGCCATCTTTTTAGCTATAGAAAAAGAAGCACACGGAGAAATATTTAATATCACTGACGGACAAGAAACTTCTTGGAAAGACTATTTCATGCGTTTAGCAGAAGTTGCCAACGCTCCTACACCTTTTTCTATGTCCAAAGATGAAATTAAATTATTTGTCAAGCTGCGCTGTCAAGGGCAGAAACTGTTTCGTAAAGAACCAGATATTCTACCTGAATCTATAGATTTTATGAGCCGTCCCTATGCCTATTCGATTACTAAAGCACAAACTCTGTTAAATTATCAACCAACAATTGACTTAGCAGAAGGAATGCGACGCACACAAGAATGGATCGAAAATACGGATATCAAAAAACTCGTGAAATAAGCGAACTTTAAACAATAAATTATCCCGTAGGATAGAGGACACGCAAGATGCCTATCCTACGGATTTATTGGATATTTTTTCAATTGGAAAGCTCTCACCGTATATCCTATGACCAAAAATCAGCCGCGATTGAGCATTGGACTACCTGTATATAATGGCGAGAAATTTATCAAAGAAGCCATAGATTCACTTTTGGCTCAAACCTTTGATGATTTTGAGTTAATTATTTGCGATAACGCTTCATGTGACAAAACTGAGGAAATTTGTAGAACATACGCGGCTCTTGATCCACGCATCCGTTATTACCGTAATGAAACAAATATTGGATGCGCTCCTAACTTCAATAAAGTTTTTGAATTGTCGTCAGGGGAATACTTTAAGTGGGCAGCTTATGATGATTTACATGCTCCAGATTTTATCGCTCGGTGCATTGAAATACTTGATAAAGACCCGTCGATAATCTTGTGTCACTCTCAAGCATATTTGATTGACGAAAACAGTGATATCTTACGGACATATGATATCAAACTGAAAACAGATTCTGCAAAACCCCAAGAGCGTTTTCATGAGCTTCTGACTAAGCACTTATGCTATCAATGTTACGGGGTAATACGTGCCAGTGCTTTAAGAATGACACCACCGATGGGAAGTTACGGTCTTGCAGATGGAATTTTCTTGTTAAGACTGGGGATGATTGGCAAGTTTTATGAAATAGGCGATCGCCTGTTTTTTGCCAGAATCCATCCGCAACAATCAATGAGTATGTTTTTCCCAGATTATTTGTCGTTTACTAACAACAATACACAATACTCATCGAGTATGATACCTGATTTTTACGGGTGGGCAGTGTGGTTGGATTCGGCAAATGAAGGGCAAATTTTATTGCCACATTGGCGAATATTATGGGAGTATACTCTTTCCGTATGGCTTTTTCCAATGAATTTGTATCAACGAATATGTTGTCATATTAGTTTGTACAAACAACTGACAGGAAACGAATCTTTTTTAATTAAAGATTTGGTAAAAGCCGCTCAAATGTTTTGGATTCGTTGGATAAAGTATTCAATCCAAAAACAGCAAATAAAAACTTTCAATTAATAGCGGTTTTTGTTTGCTTCCAATAAAAGCAATGAGGCACAATATGCTGTGCCTCTACGAATCAATCGCCAAAAATACCTATTAAGGAGCGATAACTGATGTTGAAGTTATCTAAAATTAGTTTCTTGTTACTCGCTATTTTAGTAAGCGCTAGCTTTGCTAAAACAGCAAATGCACAACAGACTACAACACTTACTGTAGTAGTTAATGGCATCAAACATCAAAAAGGTCAGATTTGCTTAGGAATTTACTCCAATGAAAAAGGATTTCCTTTAAGTACAAAGAATGTTGTCAAAAGTGCTTGCAAACCAATTACAGGAAGTTCTATAAAAGAGCAATTTAGTGGCTTAAAACCGGGAACTTATGCTGTTGCCGTAGTTGACGATAAAAATGGCGATCGCCAACTTAATAGAGACTTTTTCGGCATTCCTAAAGAAGGTTTTGGTATTTCCAATAATCCGACAGTATCAATAACAACGGGTACGCCCAAGTTTAGCAAAGCTAGTTTTTCCATGAAGAAAAATACCACAGTCAACATAGACATGAAATATGGACTCGATCCATAAAACTGCATTTAAAGGGAATAAATTTAATGATAGATATGGCGATATTCCTGTCTAAATCTTTGCTGGGTTGGCTAGCTATACAGATGTTTTTGGCGGTTGTCTTTTTGTTTTACTTGTATTCAAAGAAAAACATCTTACCAGATGACCAGTTGCCGAAAACAGCGGTAATTGTTTGCTTACGTGGAGTTGATCCGTTTTTGTCGAATTGTTTGCGATCGCTCTTATACCAGAACTATCCACAGTATGATTTAAAGTTGGTCGTCGATAGTTACGATGATGCAGCTTGGAAAATCGCCACTGATATCAGCCAACAAGTAGCAACCAATGTCCAAATCAGCCCTTTAAGAATGCTGCGCTACAATTGCAGTCTCAAATGCAGTTCCCTAGTGCAAGCTATCTCTGAGTTGGACGATTCTTACTCATTTGTTGCCCTAATCGATGCCGATATGGTACCCCATGCCAATTGGCTGCGTGAATTAGTCACTCCTTTAACTCATCCCAAAGTAGGTGTAACAACCGGCAGCCGTTGGTATATACCCACAGGTAACTATTGGGGGACTATGGTACGCTACCAAGGCAACATATCCAACGTTGTGCAGATGTTCCTTTTCGGCATTCCTTGGGGTGGTAATTTAGCATTAAAAACAGAAATATTCCGAGAAACAGCACTGCTAGATAAATGGGGACAAGCTTTAAACGAAGATAAGCTGCTATGCAAAGTCCTAAAAAAACAGAAAATGCAGGTTAAATTTGTTCCTTCTTTGATATTGAATCGGGAAGAATGCGATTTACCCAGCTTATTTAGTTGTCTGGAACGCCAACTACTTTCTTCTCGACTTTATCATCCTTTGTGGTCAGCAGTGATTGGTGATGTTGTTTCCAGTATCTTAGTTCCTACTCTTGCCATACTGTTAGGTTTAGTGGCGTTTTTGAGCGGAGAATCAGATGCGGCAGCTTTGTGCTTTAGCAGCTTTGCTATCTATACCATCGGCTTACTTTTTCTCATGCTGGGATTAGAAAAAGGCGTAGAGGGAGTAATTAGTTCTCAGGTTCAAACAAACACAAAAATATCAGCGATCGCACTCCTGAAAATGTTGATAGCAATTCCCCTAACACAGTGGGTTTATGGATTAGCCTTTTTATCCTCTCTGCGGGCATCAACAGTCAATTGGCGCGGCGTTTCTTACGAGGTTAAAGGACCTTGGAACATCCGCTTAATCAAATATCACCCTTATCAATTGTCAACTCAATCTGACGATAGCAAACTTTCCCTGTAAGAAGTTTCGTAGTAAGCACTGAAGTGCTTAAATTGGCGATATTATTCACAAACAACAAGCAACCAACCTGCAAATTAGTTCTTTTCAAATCGCAAAAATTGCAGTTTTAAATGCAGTTCAATCGTGCAAATTCTCTTAAAATTAGATAATTCGTACAACTGTACTGCTTCTGTTGTTTTTGAGAAAGTTTTTATTTAATGTAGTGAGCGCTTTAGTCCTCAATTATTGAGCGCTTCAGCGCTCACTACAGGGGAGCAAAGTATAAATACTCTGTACAATTCCTTTCTTTGTATCAATGCGTAAATCCTAAATCCAACTTTATCAGGGTGAAATTAGTTTCTCCTCGATAAAAAATACGCATTCTTATTTGGAATTATGAAAAAGCAACCGCTACGCATTGCGCTGTTTACAGGATTGTACGCTCCCTTCTTGACAGGGGTTTCAGTTGCAGTACACCAACGAGCTCGCTGGTTGCTACAGCAAGGACATGAAGTCTTTCTGATTCACCCAGAATTTAACGACAAGTACCCCAAGAATGTTGGAAATTGTGCTTTACCAGGACTCAATGAACTAAAGTCTTTTCCAAAATTTTCCTCTTATGCATTTCCATCACAACCGCTGATGTTATACAAACATCTTCCTCAACCGATGCACAATCGGTATTGGAGCGATACCAAATTGTTGGAGAAGTTTCAACCTGACATTGTGGTAGTTGAAGAAGCCGCGCAAATGAGAGGGTGCTATTCAATGTTTTTACAAGGTTACGGTCGTCCTATTGCTAGCGAATATGCCAAGAAAACTGGCACCCCAACAATATCTATTTTTCATACCGATATTGTTGCTTATATCCGATATTACTTTGGAAATCAATTGTTCAACTTGATTCGTCCAATTCTTCCCATTTTGGTCAAGCAGTTGAGTGCAGCTTATGACATCAATTATTTTCCTTCTCACGAACAGCTTGCTAAGTACAAAAGCATGAACTGTCAACGTAGTGAATATCTTCCATATCAAGGAGTCGATTGTGACAAATTTCATCCCCGAAACATTTGTTATAATCCAATTCCTAATGACGACAGACCGCTGTTGCTTTTTGTCGGACGTATTACCCCAGAAAAGAATGTCAGCGAACTTTTAGATGCATTTCCACTCATCGCTGCGAAAATTCCTAATGTTCATTTGGTCATCATTGGTAGCGGTCCTGCTGATGAGGAAATCCGTCAGCGTGCCCAAAAGTTTAAATCTCATGTTACCGTGTGGGGTGAGTCTCACGGCACAGAACTTTTAGGCTGGTACGCTCGCGCAGACATCTTTTTAAACCCCTCTGTCACCGAAAACTTCTGCACCACGAATATGGAAGCCCTCGCATCCGGAACCCCCGTTGTAGCAGCCGATGCTGGGGGAAATCCAGAGCAGGTTTTGTCTGATATCAATGGGTTGTTATCTGAACCTAATAATCCGATAGATTTAGCCGAAAAGGTAATTGCCATTTGGGAAAATCCTACCCTCAAAGCAAAACTAACTCAACAAGCTCGCTCCTCCATACTCGAATTTGATTGGTCAGCATGTATGGATAAATTTGAAGATAAACTCTACGAGCTTGTTATGGTATCGAATCAGGTTGAGGTAAAAGCTGGTTAGAGAGTAGGGAGTGGGGGTAGGGGGGTAGGAGTTAGGGGTTAGGAGTTAGGAGTCAAGAGTCAGCAATTCCCTTTCCCCGTTCCCTATTCCCCATTACCCATTACTTTGACAATTTCTGAATCTGCTCGGTAAAATAAGTTTCGTCATGCTTGAGTTGTTGCGCTAATTGTAGTCCTTTTTGAAAGGCTGCTAGTGCAAGATTTGGCTCTTTGCGTTCTAGATAAATTTGCCCTATTTGGTCGTAAGCCTTCATCATGCCGTAAAAGTTGACGGCTTTCTCTTGTGTCTGTACCAAAATTTGCCCAGTTTGCAAAGCTTCTTCTGTTTGTCCTTGGGAACGGTATAAAGCGATTAATTTTTGTAAAGCTTCGCCGGCAGTAACGTATTGTTGTTGTTGCCAAGCTGTGGTGTAAGCTTCTTGATAGTTTTTGAAGGCTTCTGGAAGTAAAGTTGGATTTGCGAGTGCGATCGCTTGGTAATCTGAGCCGATCGCTAGCTTTAATTGTGGTATCTGAATTAAATTATTTTCACTTTGGTAAGCTTCTATCAACTGATTGCGTGTTTTTATTGATTGCTGTGGTTGTTTTTGTTGATCGTAAATGTACGCTAGCTGTTGCAGATATGCTAACTGATTAATGCGATCGCCACTTTTTGCCGCTAAATTTAACAATTGTTCGTAAGTGTCGGCGGCTTTGGTATAGTCAAACCAACTCATATGCAGTTCTCCCATTGTTTTGAGAGTTTCGACAACGGCAGCAACATCATTGTTTTGTCGGACTGCGGCTAAAACTTGATCGTAAGCTTGGACTGCTTCAGATGGCGATCGCAAACCAGTATACGCCATCGCCAGCGATCGCCATAGTTCTACGTCAACTGTTGAAGTAGATGGTGTTTTTTTTACCTGTGTTTTTTCCTTTTGAGTCTGCTTTTGAATTTTTTGCAATCGCTGCATAATATACAATATTTCTGGGCGATTATTTTCATTCCAGGCAACTTCCCCTACCCGTGACAGTGCTTGCACTTCTGCCAGTGAACCTAAATAGCGACGCAAACGCAGTTCCCGGTTCCAAATATCAAACGCTCCCATTTTATCCCCAGCTTGCTGTTTAGCCGCAGCTTGCTGATTCAAATTATCCAGCGCTGCTGCCAAATTTTGTTGTTCAATGACAGTTAAGGGTTGTTTGCCCGGTTTACGCGGTAACAGTGGATCTGGTATCGTCATCTCCAACGGACTAGGCGGAAATTTATCCGGCTGTGCAGGCTTTTTCGTCTCTGCCAAAGTCAAAGAACTGCAAAACTGCCAGATTATAGCAGCGGTAATTGTCACACTTAAACGCCGTAGCATCATTGTTTTATCTCGCCTTGCTGTAAATTATACGGTGACTAGGGGTTAATAGGAGCGTTGTTTGATGGTGATTGTTAGTTAGAGCGTTGTTGGGTGTTGTAGATACTACTAACCATTAACCACCAACCACTATCCAATCCCCAGATATTGACGAAAATAAGCGATCGTATTCTCCACAAATTTGACATCTCCCCTCACTAGAAGTAAGGGGATTCTAAACTGATGTTGCAGGAGCCGGATAAAATCCGGGCTACGCAACGTTTACGATATGATTTATTTAATCGCGTAAACAAATCAATTCGCTGTGGCACTGTCAAAGATGCCCTACCCACCTCGGCTAAGTTTAATCCTAGCTGTGTGGCTACTTTTCTCATGATGTTGGCGCTACCATTGCAATCTGCATTGATAATGAAGCCATCACGACTTTTATACATTCCGCGTTTTACCCTTTGTCCTGACGGTTTCCATCCGTTGGGTTTTTCACCATGTTTGTGGAGGCTATCGCCATCAAGGTAAGACGCTTTTGAAGTATAAGCTTCCTCAGTAATCGTCAAAATAATTCCGTACTCTGGACAAAGTTGTTTTAATCTTTCAATCAATCGACCTGTGGGAATTACGACAAAATTCTGATTCCCACGTTTACCCATGCTGGAACCAATCTTTTGTCCTTCATTCCAACCAATAACAATATTACCAATTCCATCGTTAAGGCATTTATTGACAATAAATCGTGCTGCTTTATTGATGGCATCACGCATTTGATTGTTGCGCTTAAGCTGCACTCGGTCGAGATTGGAATCCCAATAAAAATCAGATTTACCCTGTTTGTATTTGGCTGCCTTACGGCAATAACCCTGATTCATTGATTTCAACTTACGACCATCAATAATCAAGCTTTTACCACGAGTTGAAACCCCTGTTAACCAATTTGTTCCACCGTGGTCAAAGCTCCACGCTTGGGTGTAATCCAAATTGGGATTTACATCAATCGGTTGCTTGGCGTCATCAATCACCCAATCAATCCACAATTCACCGTAGCAAGGGCGTATTTGTACCTCCCTTACCCAATCGGGATTAATGAAATCTGGTAATTGCAAAGTTATTTCTGTCAACAAATGCTGCTTAGTTTCTTTGCTGATTGATGGATAAAAACAATCATTTTTGTAGGTCAATGCTTGTCTCGGAAACGTGACAGCCGCAAGTCCACCACGTTTTCTGTAATTAGGCAACGATGGTCTATCAACATCGCCACGGTAATAAGCCTTGACCAAACCGTTGTAACTAGTTATCGACTCACCAACAGACTTTAAGGTTTGTTGTGCTGACTGTGCAGCCATAGCCTTGTAATGTGGATTGTCCTTGAGGACCTTATCTAATTCCGGGTACGTGATATTGCATCGATAAGTTTTCCACCCGTAGCGAAGTTCATCCCCGCGCCAATAAGTAGAAAAAGCATCATCAGACTCTTGCAATATCGCGTAATGCCTTTGTTTAGTTGCGTAAATCGCGCAGTTAATTAAGCTATTAGCGTGTTCGCACTGGTCAATCCAAAACAACTTTTCTTCGTCTGTGAACCTTGCTTTTACGGGTATTGTTCTGTACAACTTGCATCACCTACTGTTGTTGATTATAATTGCTACTACAAGTATAATCAACAATATTTCGTAAAATTATGGCTAAATTATCAGAAAAAGATTACGAGTACAGGCGTACTGAGAATTCCGTGTCTTCCATTAATTACCATTTTGTATTTGTACCTAAGCGTCGTAGACCTGTATTGGTCAAAGACGTGGCAAAACGTCTCCAAGAAATTATTTTTGATTTGGTAACAGAGCATAACTGGAAGTTAATCGCCTTAGAGATAATGCCAGACCATGTACATTTATTTTTGAACACTCCCACCGATGAAGCGCCATCTCAAATTGCTAAATGGGTCAAAGGTCGAGCATCGCATCATTTAAGAAAAGAATTTCCAGAATTAAAAAAACTACCCGCTTTGTGGACACCGACCTATTTTGTAGCGTCAACAGGTCAGGTAAGCACCGAGGTAGTTAAAAAATATATTGAAAATCAACGAGGCAAATAAAAGATACGCGCCCGTTAAAACCCGTCGAGTCGCGTTTCATCCCCTCGATAAATCGTAGGGGTTCTCACGCTCCCGTATTATTCTGATAGGCAACCACAAGTTTTACAATATTCAAAGAACTCGTAAATTATTTTCAAGCAATCGGTTTATCATCTGTAATGACACATTCTACTGATATTGCCACCTTAGCTCGCTTGATGGCGGCTGATTTTAGTAACCAAGAACAAGCTTTTGAAAATCCGCCTTTTTTTGCTCATATTCGCGTGTGTATGCGTCCCCTCCCCTTGTCCGTGTTATCAGGGGTAAGTTTGTTTGTAGAACAAGCTTACGATTATATGCTCAATGACCCCTATCGCTTGCGGGTGTTGAAGTTGGTGAACGCAGGTTCGCATATCGAAATCGAAAATTATACCGTTAAGCAAGAAGAAAAATTTTATGGTGCCTCCCGTAACCTGGAACTCCTCAAAGAGTTAACAGCCAACGATTTAGAAAAATTACCAGGCTGCAACATGATTGTTGAGTGGACTGGTAACAGCTTCAAAGGTAGAGTTGAACCAGGTAAAGGCTGCATGGTGTTTCGCAACAACAAAAACACCTATCTTGATAGTGAATTTGAGATTGACACCGAGAAATTTATTAGCCTTGACCGAGGACGAGACCCAGAAACCGATGAGCATATCTGGGGATCTGTCGCAGGACCATTTCACTTTGTCCGTTGGGGCAGTTTTGCTTCGGAGGTGAAAGTATAAAAAGTTATGAGTTATGAGAGCTGTTAAATCTGCATCCAGAACCCCTAGAGACGTAGCACTGCTACGTCTCTAGATTCTTTTTTGGAATGGATTGGAGAACAAACCCTACTGGTTGTTTTAGAACACAGTAAGAAAAGTTTTATTACAGACGGAGGACATCCGTATTGTTCACCGCAACAAACTATAAGACAATATCAACAGCATATCAGCCCCATCATGGGCGTTGTCCGAGAACTAAGCAAAATACTAGGGAATGGCTTAACCCATACCTATACCTATGTAGCGAAGCATCATTTTCAGAGTATCTTTGACGATTTAAACAGCTTACGGCAAAACATCCGGGGTAGAAGCGCAGGAAAAGGTAGGACTGATATCCAAGGGAGGACTAGTGGTTTGTGTGAAGCTATTGAGCGGTATTCGGGGGTATTTCAGGGAGATGAAATCAGATGTCAAAAAGTTACCAAAGCCTTAGTGATCGAGCCATTGTCTTAAATATCCTTTCTAGCTACTGCCTTACTGGGATGAACAGCGAGATTTTCAGCTTCGCGATCGAGATTTAGTGTTGCTGGGTTAAAACCCTGCAAAGATAACACCGGGGTGCAAACAAATCAAATAAATATAAATTTCGAGAAATTTTTCCTCCGGAGGGTCATGGCTTTTAACTTAGATGAGGCAATTAAAATTGCTAACCAAGCAGTTTTGGCAAAGCTTTATAGAAGCTTAAGTGATGTTGAAATAATTGTACTCAAAGGAGCTTTGGAACGACAAGAATATGACCAAATTGCAGCTAGAAACCAGTACGCAACAAGTTATATCAGTCAAGATGTTTGTTGCACCCAAGCTTTGGAAACTGCTGACAGATGCTCTAGGAGAAAAAGTCAAAAAAAGTAATTTTAAGGAAGCTTTAAAACGACATTGGGAAAACCAATTAATCCCTGAATATTGCTTATCAAGCTCAAAATCAACGACTGTTAACAGCCAACAGCGCAACGGCAAGCTTAAAGAAGCTACTGCTCCTGCATATTTAAGCCAAGCTAAACACAACTTTTCGGCTCCAGAATTATATTATGTGGAGCGCTTTGCGATGGAATTTCTCTGCTATGAAACTCTGTTGCAACCTGCTTCCCTGATTCGGCTCAAAGCACCTAAACTAATGGGTAAAACCTCTTTGATGGAACGGGTATTAGTGAAAGTGGCAAAGCATGGCTATCGCACAGTCAATTTCAGTTTAGAAATGGCAGATCGGCAAACTCACTTCACCAACCTGAATAAATTTTTGCGCTGGTTTTGTCTCAATCTCACGCGAGAACTCAAATTACCCAATCAGTTAGATAACTATTGGGATGAAGAAGGTATGGGTGCTAAGGTCAGTTGCACAACTTATTTAGAAGAATACCTCTTGGCTGCCAATGATAGTCCTCTAGTTTTATATCTAGATGATGTGGACGTGCTTTTCCCTTATCCTGAAGTTTACGAAGACTTTTTTGGATTGTTGCGCTCTTGGTATGAGAAAGCCAGAAGCCACGAAAATTGGAAAAAATTACGGCTTGCGATCGCTCATGCTACCGACGTTTATATCCGCTTGAATATTAATCAGTCGCTTTTTAATGTCGGCTTACCGATTGAGTTACCAGAATTAACTAGAGAGGAGGTGCAGGTATTTGCCCAACAATATGGATTAGGACGAGATTCATTTTCGCTAGACCCCTTAATGCAATTGGTAGGTGGTCATCCTTATCTGTTGCAGCAGGCATTTTCTCACCTCAAAAGCTACCCTGATGTCACCCTGGAAAAATTATTAGCAGAAGCTATAACAGATGCGGGTATTTATAGTCATCATTTGCGAGAATATTGGTTGAGTTTGCGACAAGAACCAAAACTCATGGCAGCATTTCAAACAGTTGTTAATTCTACCAAACCAGTGCGATTGGAAATAATATCAGCTTATCAGTTGCAGAGTATGGGTTTGGTGAAGTTTGCTGGTAATGAAGTAGAGCTGCGCTGTCAGTTGTATCGGAGTTATTTTGCTGATGTGATTAGGAATGAGGTTGATGTAAATCATAGTTAAAATATAGAATGCGAAATTGCACTCTCTACATCCCCCCAAAGCGATCGCATGAAATACTTAAGGAGGAAAATTGATGACAAAATATACAACTCTCAGAATTGGCAGAGCGTCTTGAGGTACACCAACCAGCAGTATCCAACCTGGAACCTAGGCAAAATCTGGAATTAAATACACTTCGAGCAGTTGTGAATGCTTTGAGTGGAACTATCGAAATTATTGCCAGAGTTCCGAATAAAGAACCTATACTTCTTAGTGATTATCAAGAATAGGAACTTGTCACACTTTTGCGCGATCGCACTTCTTCCCACAAAAAAGCGATCGCACTCCCGGAAATAAAGGCGATCGCATTTTATTTATGTATCATCGGATGGGCGATCGCTCTTGATAAAGTTAGGCAAATCAAGCGATCGCACATTCTCCCTATAACAAAGCGATCACACTCCCTTCAATCAAAGGCGATCGCTTGACTTTTCAGACAGTCGCTACAATATCAGGCGATCGCTCTGTTACGCTGTAGGATAGCAACTGGCTGAACGAGACTCTCGTAGAGAGATCATTGCTGCTCGGATAAGGATAAGCCATCAACCAGAAACATAATCTATTATGATTAGATTATGACTAAAAGAGAAAAACTATGGCAAAAAGCTAAAAATAGTCCAGAAAATCTAACTTTTGATGAGTTTGAAACTCTCCTAAACCAGAATGGGTGGGAATTTAGCCGTCAAAAAGGCAGTCATCGCTTATGGTATTCACCAAAAGGTCAACCTTTACCAATTCAACCTCGCAAAGATGGGAAAGCAAAACTCTATCAAATTCAGCAGTTTTTTGAATATCAAGAGGTAGAAGAGGAATGACTTTAACTAACTACAATTTTAATGGTTTTACGATTAATTTATATGTTGATGAACAAGGAGATTGGCTGGCACATTTTCAAGAAATGCCTAATATTTCAGCCTTTGGTGATACTCCTCAAGAAGCTTTAGAGGAATTAAAATTGGCTTGGGAATTGGTTAAAGAAGATTATCAAGAAAAGGGTAAAGATATTCCTGTTGCACCAGTGCGTCAAAAATTCTCTTCTTTATTGTAAGGCGATGCCTGCGGTGGGCGTAGCGATCGCTCTCCCGTAAATCAAAAGCGATCGCACTTCTCCCTACAACAAAGCGATCGCCCCTCAATCTCCCATCATCAAAGCGATCACCTATCTCCCCACATAAAAGCGATCGCTCTTCTCCCTACAAAAGACCGCTCACCATCTTCCTACTTTCATGCGATCGCACTCTTATTTACTTTAATATCTCATCATATTTGCTGTGTGGACCTATCCAGAACCATAGAACCCCCTCTGGTTCATCAGAACCTAAAGCTCTATAATTGATACCTACTCTTACCGACCACAAACTTCTGATCTTTTTGAAGTGCAAAGAGGGATGTTTGGGATCGAGCTTTAGCAACTCATAGTTTTTATCTGCCAATTCTTGAATTGCGGGTGGTAACTGACGGTAGTATTCCCAAAACTGTGAAGTGGTGAAATGCTTTAAATTTCCTGACATTTTCCTGCTCTGAATTCTTGCCTTGCTTGTTTAATTAGATGATCTAGCTTGCCAGATTCAAAGTCAGCTTCAATTTGCTTATCCCATAGAGATTCAGAGAATTCATTCAGCCATTTCACCAGATCTGTTAATTCTTCTGTAGAGAGTTTCATTACTGCTTCTTTGATTTCTGGAACACTCATAAAATGCTTTATCTTTATCAACTACATCTATAATTATAGTTTACAGGGTACGTTACGTTATCATTAACGCACCCTACAAGATCAGGTGATCGCACTTCTCCCCACATCCCCAAAGCGATCGCACTTCTCCCTACAACAAAGCGATCGCTTTTTATTTATGTATCATCGGATGGGCGATCGCTCTTTGATAAAGTTAGGCAAATCAAGCGATCGCTTTTGGTATGGTAAATTTTTAAAAGAAGTAAGTCCTAGATTCTATTCTCGTATGTTTCCTGACTCCTATGTATTTCAACTAGCAGCAAAATCAGTAAATTTCCGTTTGTATGGGGCTTTAAAACCCAAAACTATATCTTGTTTAGGAACTCCAGCTTCTACTAATTCATTAGCTACTCCGATTTCCGTTCCATCGCGTTCGATCCAAATTTTGCCATCTTTAATTTCTATGTAAACGATACAACCAAATATCCGCGTTAGCTCTTGCCAACCAATATTAAGAACTTGATAATGATCGCGCTCCGTATCAAATATCAATTTTACTTCTGTCTGACTATTGGAGCGATTTTTTGCGTGACTTTCCAGAATTTTTTGGACTATTTCTTTGTAATTCAGTCTCTCCATATAACAATCTCCTCTTGATCTGGGTTAAAAATTAGTAATTTTAGTTGATATTCGCCAATAATTCTTTGAATAAATTTCCGACTAAAAAACTCATCATAAACATCTACCGGAATGGCTAAATACAAAGTCCGAGTAGGTTCGGTCAACCTCAATGCTGAACGGTAGTTGAGACATTGACCAAGAGCTAAGTGAAATTCAGTTACATCTGAAGCTCCTAAAAAGGATTTTATCTCTACTGCTATTTATTTACCAGTTTTTTCAGCAGCTAAAATTCTCTCTGCTGTTAAGTCTATGTAAAAATCAATATCCTCAACTTGAATAAATAGATGCTCGTCAGTAATTGTCCATCCATCTTTTTTGAGGGCTGTTTTAACTGTATTATGAAATAAATCTTTAGCTGGCATAAATCAACTTTAGTTTGTCGATATTTATAGCATAAAGCGATCGCCCTCCCGTAAATAAAAGCGATCGCATTTTATTTATGTATCATCGGATAGGCGATCGCTCTTGATAAAGTTAGGCAAATCAAGCGATCGCACTTCTCCCCATAAAAAAGCGATCGCACTCCCGTAAATAAAGGCGATCGCATTTTATTTATGTATCATCGGATAGGCGATCGCTCTTTGATAAAGTTAGACAAATCAAGCGATCGCACTTCTCCCCGCAAAAAAGCGATCGCACTTCCTACATCCTCAAAGCGATCGCAATCCCCAATCTCCCACAAAAAAGCGATCGCACTCCCGTAAATCAAAAGCGATCGCACTTCTCCCTACAAAAAAGCGATCGCACCTCAATTTCCCATCATCAAAGCGATCGCTTATAAATAAAAGGCGATATCTACGACGAGCTACACCTACGCATTTCCTGACGCTAAAATAAAATCATCCCTCACTTAACCCCTATCATGGCTATTCCAGAACTCGAACAACAACTCTTACAGCTTTCGCTCAACGATAAACTGTATATTATCCAACTACTCGCCCAAAGCCTGACTGCACCCAATCACAACACCCACCCAGACGAACCAAGTAAACTCTCAGAGTTTTTCCGTCAATCCCCACTAACTGAAATCAGCGAAGAACTTGACTTGAGCCGCGATCGCAGCCTAAAGAGCAATGACTTCACTTTATGATTTACCTCCTTGATACCTGCCTGATTTCTGAACTTGTTGCCAAACAACCAAATCAAAAGGTTTTAGATTGGCTAGATGCCCAAGTGCCAGAAACAGTTTACATCAGCATGATTACAATTGGCGAAATTGCTAAAGGCATCAGTAAAATTACCGCGTCTAAGCGAAAAGAATCTTTGACGAAATGGCTAAATGAAACCCTACCCAGTCGCTTTAAAGACAGAATCTTAGGTATAGATTTTTCAACAATGGTATTATGGGGAAACTTAGTAGGACAATTAGAACAGAACGGGCGACCTCTACCCGCTATGGATTCTCTGATTGCAGCGATCGCAATTCATAACTCTCTATCACTTGTCACCCGCAATGAAAAAGACTTTGCCGGGACAGGGGTTATAATTATTAATCCTTGGTCTTTTTAATCTTATTACTATACCAATTCCTATTGATTTTTTTGAGAAAATAGCGATCGCACTCCCACATCCCCAAGCGATCGCCCCCAATTTCCCATCATCAAAGCGATCGCACTTCTCCCCACAACAAAGCGATCGCACTACAAGATCCGCGATCGCAATAAAACGTAGGGTGGGTTAGCGAAGCGCGTAACCCACCGAATTTAATGATATGGATGGTGCGTTAACGAAGTGTAACGCACCCTACAAGATCAGGCGATCGCACTTAAGACAACAATTTTATTCTTTGGCATGGTCGAATTTCTCCACTAATTTGTCTATATCTTTGTAGACGTTACACGTACCGCATTTGAGAATTTTTTGAGTTAGCGGCATTTTTTATCATAGATAAGGATTCTGATTCCCTGCATTTTCAGACCACGATAGGGCTTTTTGATATATTTGTATAGCCTCTTTTTCCAGTCCCATTAACTGCCAAATTTTACCCAAGGGTGGATTAGCAAGAGCGTAACCTACTGAATTTAACTATTCAATAGTGCAAGTGCATTATATTTCATGCCTGAATGCACCTGATAAGACTAGTCTTTCTCGATAACTTCAAAGATCCAGATCGACGTCTGGTCTTTTTGTTTGATGAAAGCATTAACTGCAAAAGGAGAATTATTGAGAGATTTATCACTAGAATCTGTCATTTGATCCCAAGTTGATTTTGCTGGCTGATTATCATCTTGATTAATAAATCCAATATTAATTTTTTTATTCCCTTCAGTACCTAATGAGGTTGAAAATTGTACATTTCTTTTTTCTTTACCTATCC
>CASBQC010000425.1 GCA_949127805.1 Nostocales cyanobacterium PMM_0081 | reverse complement strand
GCATTGGGCATGGGGTATGGGAGAAAATTTCTCTCCCTTGCCCCCCACACCACGCTTCCCCGCACTGCCCCATTCCCATTCCCTATGATGCGCGTATTCTTTCCAAGCTAAATGCGGCTGCACCAAAAGTAATGAGCAAGATTCCTAAAATCTGAACAATTGATAAGGTTTCCTGAATAATTAACCCGGCAAAAATCACCGTTAAAACTGGGACACTCGCTCCGAATATCGCCGCACGGGTTGCACTAACCTTGCTAATTCCAACATTATTCAACACATAAGATGCGAGCGTCATTACACCCAAGATAAAAGCGCTTAAGATAAGTTCTAATAACCTATTGGGATCAACTATCAAACTTGAGCTAGTTGGTAAAGGCAACATCAAACCAATGAAGCACAAACAGAGCATGGTAGCGAAGTTAATTAAAGTAAATGTGACAGGATGCAATTTAGCAGCACAGATGCGCGTCAGAATTATGTAGATAGCGAAACTGACTCCAGAAGCGATCGCACTCATACTTCCTTCATAGTTATTAGCAATACCGGCTTGAGCTGACCCGCTCAACATCAACAATTCACCGATAAAAATCGATGCGATCGCACTGATCCGAAATAATGTAGGTTGATCGCGGAACAGAAACCAAGATAATAGTCCGCTAATCATGGGATAAATAAAGAAAAGTGCGATCGCCATCCCCGTTGGCACTTGTCCAATTGCCAAGTAAATCAGCACCTGAGACAAAAACAAAAAGCACCCACTCACAACCGACAATATCAACACCCGTCGTGTGTCTGCTTTCAAGGGAGTTGGATTTCCCCGTACTGAGTCAGCCAAAAAATGCAAATCTTGCCACACTCGCTGATGCATCATCGGCGCTAAAACTAACATTAGTGGTACAACCACCATCATCCTCAGCATCAAAATTAACAGAGAATTTCCCAACGTCGGCGATATTAAGCGCTCAACTTCAAATGCACCCAAAACTAGGGAATTTGGCTGAAAAATTGCCTTAATAGCGACGTTGTAAAGCGACGACAACACCGTTGAAAATAGAATCAGCAATAAACCCATTTGCATGGGTGCTAAGGCTCCAGCCCCACGGGACGGTCGTTGTGGCTGACGAGAACGAGATGGTGTAGTCTCGCTCAGTTCCCTGGAAAGAACAGAAACTGGCTCTTTCGGGTCTTTTTTGACCTCTGGTGGCTTTACCTTGATTTCTGGTGCAGGGGACGAAGGTAATGTAGTGTCGCTTAGTTCCCTGGAAAGAACAGAAACTGGCTCTTTCGGGTCTTTTTTGACCTCTGGTGGCAATGCCTTAGTGTTATTTGACACCGACGAAGAAGACTGAGATAATGTAGTTCCGTTGGTCGATGTTTCCGATTGAATAACAGAAATTGGTTCAACGGGGGGTTTGTTGACTTCTTTGGCTGCTACAGAAGATGCAGATAATGTAGTTCCGTTGGTCGATGTTTCCGATTGAATAACAGAAACTGGTTCAACGGGGGGTTTGTTGACTTCTTTGGCTGCTACAGAAGACTGAGATAATGTAGTTCCGTTGGTCGATGTTTCTTTGGGAATAACAGAAATTGGTTCAGCGGGTTTGTTGACGGATGGTGCTGGAGAAGTGTTTTTGACATTCTCCTGTTTTTGTTCGTTCGATGCCAGCTCAAGAGGCTTCGCTGTTGGGGTAACTGGTGTAGAAGTTATTTTTTTTTCCAGTTCCTTGTTTAGGCGATTGGTTAATTCTGCCAACATCGCTTCCCCTTGCTGCTGTCGGCTTTGCATCCGAGACAACTGTTGAGAAATACCACTTTGATGGTTATTTAACTCTTGTTGCAGTAACTTCAAAGTGATGGTTAAGGTGTCATCAAGAGCGCCAATCAGTTGCTCGGTATTTTTATTGATTTCTGTAACAATATTGCTGTTAGCCTCATCTGACGCGATAGCTGGGGCACCCCTTGCGGCGATCGCATTTCCTTGGTGTAAATCGCGCTCGATTGCTTGATTAGCTAAAGCCGAAAGCGAAGATTGTAATTGAGAAGATATATGATTTGCGAGAACTTGCGCCAACTGACGTACCAAAGCTTGTTGCTCAGTTATTTGCTTTGTCTGTTGTAGCTGTTCTTTTTCGGTTTGCAGCCGTTTAATCTCATCAGCTAAGTCTTTCTTGTCTGACTCCAGCCTATTTATATCTTCTTGTAAGGATTTGAGCAAATTCTGCTGGAGACTTTGCAAATCCTCAACTACACCCCACAAGGCAGTTTCTGCTGCCCTAGATATTTCCCCTCTTGTACGGGGGTTTTCTGGTCGGTTCTCAAATCGCCCCATTAGTCTCTAACCTCTGACCTTTTGACGATAATGCAGCTTCCTGTGAAATTGCTTGGCGCTCATAGTATTTCCTGTATTTTGTCAGATAAACTAAAAATTTTAACAGGACTTACGCGTTTTAACTTAATTGCGTGATGCTCAACACAGCGTTATCAAACCGGATAATTTCCTCTACTGTTTTGGTACTTGATTTTTGGAGATTCCCTTTGATTAGTGCATCACAGACAACTATTGTGTAAGTCCTATTGAAATCAGCTATCATCAAGTGATATTTTTATCCGGAGAAAATATCATCAAAAATAGATATCTATTCTTTTAACGGCAATAGCAATTATCAATTACTTACGGATTTCTGCGTTTCCATGTTTGGCTTAATGCAATTGTCGGAATTCTCAAACCTATCTGTAAATTTGTGTAGAATGTCAATTGCGTTACACCTTTCATCCATATTTAGGATGAAAATATTCTTTGGTGGGAAAAATATTCCCTTTGCCTGAAAATCATTTTACTGAATTAAAAGCCTTTGTGCCAAATGCCCCCTTTTTGATGTGGGGAAAGCGTGGTGTGGGGGACTCCTTGGAGACTAGGAGAATAATTCTTCTTTCCCCCCATCTCCTCATCTCCCCCTACCAGAACTTAGCATTCAGGATTGTAAATATGGCAGCGCTGAGGGCTGCGCTGAGGGGAACTGTAATTAGCCATGCAGCGGCGATTCCTTGGAGAGTTTGGAATTGGATCGACTTAATATTTTGTACTAATCCGATGCCAACCACAGAGCCAACCAGGGCATGGGAGGTGGAAACGGGTAAACCCAGCCGGGAGGCAAACAGGATGGTGGTAGCTGTGGCGAGTTCGGCGCAGAATCCGCTGCTAGGTTGTAGGGAAATGATGCTTTCGCCAATGGTAGCGATAACTTTTTTGCCCCAAATCGCTAAACCAGCGACAATACCAACACCGCCAAGTATTAAAATCCAGATGGGGATCGTAATGCCATTTATCGGAACTGTGCCAGTAGTATTAATGTAAACGATCGCTGCCATTGGAGCGATCGCATTACCCACATCATTAGAACCATGAGCAAATGCCACAAAGCAAGCGCT
>CASBQC010000424.1 GCA_949127805.1 Nostocales cyanobacterium PMM_0081 | reverse complement strand
TTTTCCCCAGAACAAAAAGCTCAAGCTCTGAAAAATACGGCTTTATCTGCAAGTAAGCTTAGTAAAATTATCCTTGCACCTGTAGCCGACAAGTTGGGGCAAAAGCGTTTGGTGATTGTCGCTGATGGTGCTTTGCAAACAATTCCTTTTGCGGCATTAAATGACCTAACCCCCCAACCCCCTTCCCTACAAGGGAAGGGGGAGCAAGACTTGCTCCCCTCCCCTCATAGGGGAGGGGTTGGGGGAGAGGTCAGTTATCAACCGCTGATAGTCAATCATGAAATAGTTAATTTGCCTTCGGTTACAACAATTGCAACTCAAAGACAAGACTTAAAAGGACGTAAAACCGCACCCCTCACCCTAGCCGTACTTGCAGATCCGGTGTTTGAAGCTGATGATATGCGAATCACTGGCAAATCAACAAGTCGTGAGCTTGATATTGGTAGTGAAGTAGAACAGTCTCAACTTAAGCAAGCAACAAGAAATCTCAATCGCAATGGTTGGCAAAGAATCGAAGGTACAGGTAAAGAAGCAGAGGCAATTTTAAAACTCGTACCGTCTAATAATCTGCAAGCTTTTGGCTTTGATGCTAACTACAACTGGGTAACAAATAAGCAACTTTCTCAATATCGCTTTTTACATTTTGCTACCCACGGCTTTGCTGACCCCAATAACCCAGAATTATCAGGAATCGTTCTTTCTCTGTTTCTAGACAAACAAGCTAAACCTGCTGATAGGGGTTATCTGCGATTAGGTGATATTTTTAATCTGGATTTTGCAGCCGATTTGGTAGTATTAAGTGCTTGTAACACTGGTTTTGGTAAAGATGTCAACGGTGAAGGATTAGTAGGCTTGACAAGAGGATTAATGTATGCGGGAGCAGAACGAGTCGCTGTGTCTTTGTGGCAGGTTAACGACGAGGGGACGGCATCTTTAATGCAGGAATTTTATACACAAATGTTGAAACAAGGTAAGTCGCCTACGATCGCTTTGCGTGCTGCACAATTGAAATTATGGCAAGACTCGAATTGGCAAAATCCTTATTATTGGTCTGCATTCACTTTACAAGGTGAGTGGCGATGAGGTGCATCTCTTTGAGAAGCTTTAACAATTTTAAACAAAATAAGGAGTATTTATCATGGCGAAAAAACCTTTTTACAACCTATCTAGTGCGGGTATTTTGGCGGGTATTCTTGCTGCGCTGACAGTGGCTAGTTGGGCATCAGTTAACGCCCAGGTTAACCGAATCGATCGCAAATTACAATCAGCAACGCCGCCAAAATTCATTAAAGCTCAAGATGCTGGTAAATTCAAAATACAAAGCACTGGTAAGCCATTTCAACCGTCGGGACTTCCAAGCTCAGAAAAACCTTATGATAACAGTCGCGCTATAATAGGGTGGGACGATCGCATCCCCATGATTAGCCGCAAATATCCTTGGTCTGCGGTAGGTCGCATTGTTGGCGAAACAACCGAAGGTAATGCTTATACTTGCACTGGTACTTTAATTGCTGAAAATGTCGTCCTCACCAATTCTCACTGTGTTATCGATCCAAAAACCCATCAACTCAGCAAGAGAGTTGCCTTTCTACCCAATGTTATCAACGGCGAGTTACAAGATGATAACGATGCTGCTCTTGCAGAAAAAATTATCTACGGTACAGACTTCACTAATGATGCACTCACTAATCAGACAAACGACTGGGCATTAATACAACTTAACAAGCCTATCGGTAAAAAATACGGTTACTTGGGCTGGAAATCTCTGCCTTCTTCAACTTTAGTCAAAAACCAGAAAAAATTTATCTTTGTTGGGTATTCTGCTGACTTTCCTAACCCCAAAAAACCTAACTACGAATTTCTTAGCGCTGGTTCCGGCTGGACTGCGAGTTTTCAGGATGGGTGCAGTATTTTGCAGGATGAAAAAAACGTACTATATCACGATTGCGATACCACAGGCGGTTCTTCCGGTGGACCAATCATTGGTGTAATTGACGGTCAGTATTACATTGTGGCATTGAATAACGCTGAGATTAAATCTCGTAATGGCAACGCAGCAGTGAATCTGGCAGTGAAGATTGATGTTTTGGATCGGCTATTTGGTGGAAACTAAATGAGCATCATAAATATATGAAGCCGAAAAGGAGTGCGGAGGCGATCGCATTCTTTTTCTGGCATTGCACCAATTGATGCATGAATCCGCATGTAGAGACGTAGCACTTGGTAGTCTCTACAAGGATTTTGGTATTAGATAAATGAGCAGCAAGAAGTGGTGCGAATTCTGGCTTTAGTGGCGTGGCGATCGCTCAAATTGAGCGGCAGTCTGAAGCCGATGATTGGTATCACTGCTCATTTCACCCCTGAACCAGGATTAAATACAACCAACCTGCAATCATCCGTTTCAACCAGGATTATTTGCAACTATCTCGAATCCAAAGTGCTAACCCACCCCCACGACCACGCGCTGCAATCAAGTCTGGTGTCACCAAAAAGAATGCGAAAAAAGGCAGAGTAGTTATCGGCTGATTGTCAAAATTCTCAGCTTTCGTTTTGCCTCCGCGAATCTGACCGTTATATATAGTCCGACTAAATAAACTTATTTGCATTTGGGTAAATTCAAATGCTAGTAAATTTTTCTTACCCAGGTATTTAGCTGGTCCAGTTAGTTTCAGTTGAAGTGAAGCAAATTCAACGGAATTAGTAATTTCCCCTTTGTCAGCATCTTGGGTAGCACTAAAACCAATGTGCGCTGTTGCAAATTTGGGCAGATAAAAGCCGTTGCCTAATTTAATTCCCTTACGATGTTTAACCTTCTTGGTTCCAGTTGTAAAACACAATCGCCATTTACCAAGTATTGATGCAAACGGGTACGTCAATCGTTGTTGTTTGGCAGCTTTTTCGGCTTCTAATAAGGCATTTACAACCGCTTCAGCAGAAGGACGTTCTATTTTTTGTCCGCGATAAGCTTCTTGGGTTTGTGTTAATAAAGTGATAAACTCTTGGGTTATAATTTTTTCCAATGTTCTGTTAAATTTATTTTGAAGGGTGAATAAGCCCGACACCCTAAAGGGTGCGGCGTTGTGCGTACCAAGTCCGCCTGCGCGGACTATGGAAAAATAGGGTTTTTAGCCCACGCAGGTGGGCTTTGTTCCTATAGACCCAGGCTTCCAGCCTGAGGGCTTTTCTACGAATCGCTTTTAATTAACTGTTTTTGTATAGCAATCATAACAGCAGCGTGGCGATCGCTTACTCCCAGTTTATGTAAAATAGCATGAACGTGAACTCTGACTGTTCCGGGTGTGATGTAAAGTGCTTCGGCTATTTCTTGATTAGTTTTGCGGTTTGCTAACAATAATAATATTTCTTGCTCGCGGTGGGTGAGAGGATTTCCCGCTGTAGATAACTTAGAATCAACCCCGATGGTTTGAGACGCAAAGGTGGAACGGATTTCTTTGGTAGCATTTTCATCCCACCAGGAAGCCCCAGCAGCCACAGAACGAAGTGCTAAAACTAACTTTTCTGCCGCAATTCCTTTCAAACAATAGCCTTGAGCGC
This sequence comes from Nostocales cyanobacterium PMM_0081, assembly GCA_949127805.1. GTDB lineage: Bacteria > Cyanobacteriota > Cyanobacteriia > Cyanobacteriales > Nostocaceae > Hassallia. The sequence continues at coordinate 1,771 of CASBQC010000424.1, read as the reverse complement.
CGGCTTCTATCAACCGCGCAATCAGTGATTTCTGGGAGTGGGAAGTAAGAACTAATATCGGTAAATTTGGATATCGCTGCTTTATTTGCCGACAAGCTTCGATTCCCCCAATTCCCGGTAATCCTACATCCAAGAGTACAACATCAACCGCATGATGATTTACTAACTCGATGGCGGTTTCTCCATCTTCAGCCTCGGCTACAATTTCTAAACCAGCTTCTTGCTGCAATCGTACTTGCAATCCCAAGCGGAAAAGTTCATCATCCTCAACCAAGAGAATTTTTAGTTCAGTGGACGGCATCTGGCACAGCTTAAGATGGCTGATATGGGTAAACTGAGAGCTTGAACCCAAAGAGCGCTCCACTTTTGGCAGTTGTGGAGATATCTTGAGAATAAGTTCTGTTCTCTGCCCAAATTATACCGTTATGCGCTTCAATAATTTGCCGAGATAAATAAAGCCCCAATCCTGAACCTTTGGCTTGCCGATCGCTATTTCCCTGATAAAATCGCTCAAATAAGTGGGGGAACTGTTCTGGCTGAATACCTGCACCTGTATCCAAGATTTTCACAACTTGATAAGAAGCTTGAGATTCTAATACTACTTCCACGCGATCGCCTCTTCTGGAATGATTGATCGCATTAATCAGCAGATTTGTCAATACCCTTTGTAATTGCCAAGCATCACCTTTTACCCACAACGACGAGCGAAAATCCGACTCCCCATAGCGAAAGCATAAATTAACTCGTCGGGTTGCAGCGACTTCCATCAAAGTAGTTGCCACGTCCTCTGCTAATACAGTTAAATCCACAGGTTCTAAATGCAGTTTTAAACCTTCAGTATCATTACGATAAACATCTAATAAAGTTTCCACAAATTGTAGAGAACTATCATGGCTGTGAATCATCGTTGCTAATACCTTCTGCTGTTGCGACGAAACAATGCCAAATTTTTCTTTTTGGAAAGCCTTGAGAGTTTCAATTGCTCCCAAAAGAGGTGTTTTCAAATCGTGAGTGAGTGTAGAAGCAAAATCTTCCCGCAGTTTAACTAATTGTTCGTGTGCTTCTAGCTTCCCTTGCGTGAGCGCGATCGCTTGTTGGGTTTGTCGCAGACGTTGGCTTAAAAGTCCCGTTACCATCAAAGCCATGACAGCGATCGCACGATCTGCCACCGTCGAAGCAATAATTACTTCACCCCCAGGTACCCACAGATTCAGCATCGTTAAAAACATTGCCACGCATGTTGTGTGCAAAGTTGCTTTGCCTTCTAACCAAGAATTTGTCAGCAGAATCGGTCCGATGTAAAGATACCCAAATACATAGTCTGTTGGGGTAGAAAACTCCAAAACTAAAACAACGATAAACAAACCCACAATTAGCAAAGATTTGCCTAAACGTGAGTTGTTAGCCAGCAACTTCGCTTTAAATCTACCATTCACGAAACCATCCTTAGAGTGATTTTTCTGAAATATATAACCTGAAATCAAGATTTTATCTTAATTAACTTTACCCCACAAACCACAGCAAACATAGTGTTTACAATAATTATATAACTTGACAAAACTCTCTCCTTCCTCCTACTCTGCGCTCTCTGCGCCTCTGCGGTTCGTCTCATTCCTAAACATCGTTTATAAACGCTAAACATAAAAATAAACTTATTTTATATACATCTATTCCTTGTTTTAATTAAAAAAATGAGAAATGATAGAAATACAAAATAATTCTTTTCTGATTGTAAAAATCTTAGTAATAAATAATTGAAACATGTTACAAG
>CASBQC010000423.1 GCA_949127805.1 Nostocales cyanobacterium PMM_0081 | reverse complement strand
GGTATAAACCAACTAGGGGGGTGAGTTATCAGGGTGCATCTACCAATTACTTGTTCTCACTAAAACCAGTATGCTCCGGATCAAATTGAAAACAGTTAAAAAAAAGCACTTAGCACATTATGTAGTTAGCGATTCATCGCTTCTAACAGGTGCTAAAGCACCCACTACGATCTGAAATTTACCTTGTTAATTAAGATACTCAATAAAAAATCCCCCAGTGGGTGGCAACCAACCAGGGAAGTGAGTTATCAGGGTGCATATACTACTAAATACTTGTTCTAGAAAAAACCAGTATATTCCGGATAAAATTAAGAACATCAACGATGAAAGTTTCTACCGTCACCAGGTATCTAATATCAACATCATTTTTAATAAATGTGTCAAAAAGACAAAAATCCCCCAGTAAGCGTAAGCGAACTAGAGGAGTGAGTTATCAGGGTGCATCTACCAAATACTTGTTCTATAGGTAACTAACATCATCCGGATAGTATATGTCTAAAATGTGATTATTTTTTTAAATAAGAAAAATCCGCTTCAGGCGTAAGCCAACTAGGAAATTGAGTTATCAGGGTGCATTTACTAATTAAATGTTCTAAAGTTAACTACAAGCATCAGTAAAAATTCACCAATATTCAAATTTCTTGTTGTTTGATTAAACACAAAAATCCCCCAGTAAGCGTAAGCGAACTAGAGGAGTGAGTTATCAGGGTGCATCTACCAATTACTTGTTCTTGGTTTAACAAATATGCTCCGGATAAATTCAGAAAGAGTGGAGATTGTCGTGTGTAAAACAAAACTTTATTTTTTGGGAGTTCGGATTATACTTAGAGAAATAGATAAATTTAGATACCATTCTTTGGCTAAATTTAGTGGTGTTAAGAATTGTTGCGCTCATGGTTAGGCATAAAAAACCCCCGATTTGGGTGTAAAGCCAAGCGGGGGAATTGAAGATCAAGGTGCATCTACCAGTAAAGTGTTCTGGGCAGAATCATTGCAATCCGGATAAAGTTGTAAACAGGAAGCAACGCAAAACAACTCAAATCAGAAACATTAAGTGTCAAGATGCATCTAAGGTATCAGAAGAAGCGAAATATCTAGCGTGAAAATGAACCGCGTTTCAAACCAAATTTAGGAGGCGAACAGGAGAAGTTGTGACCCAGGAATTTCATATTTCCGTAACCCCAGTAGGGCAAAATGACTACTTGGTGCGGACGGAACAAGTCGCACCTGGGGTGCCATTGGCAGAAGAACTAGTAACTTGGCCTGTAGCTGATTGGTTGGCGGCTGCGGGGCATTTGATGAATGACCCGTTGAAGTCGGTGTTGCAGGGAGATGCGATCGCTCTTAATGTCAACTTGGTGGCTTTGGGTCAACAATTTTATAACGAACTGTTTAAAGGCACTCTCAGAGATAGTTGGATTACGGCGCAGGGTATTGCCCAGCATCAGCGAGAGGTATTGCGCCTGCGGTTAGGGCTAAAAGATATCAGATTAGCGCGTTTGCCTTGGGAAGTGATGCACGCAGGCGATCGCCCTTTGGCAACAGGACCTTATATTGCTTTTTCTCGCTTTCAAACGGGAATTCATCTGCCATCTCGTCTGCTATCAACAAATATACCAACACCTTTAGAAGAAGGTGGTATCAAAGTCTTAATGGCGATCGCTTCTCCTACAGATCAAGTCCGTCTGGATTTGCTCAAACAAGAAGCAATCAGACTACAAGCGGAACTTGACCCTCATTCACCACGCTTTTCGGAAACTGGCAATTATCTCCCAGAAATTGAGCTGACCCTGTTAGAACAACCAGGGAGAGAAGAATTAACCCAAGCTTTAGAGCAAGGACGATACCACGTTCTTCACTACTCAGGTCATAGTAATTTAGGACCCAACGGCGGCGAAATTTATCTTGTAAATAACAGAACTGGTTTAACAGAAACTCTCAGTGGCGACGATTTGGCAGGCTTGCTGGTTAATAATAACATCCAAATGGCAGTGTTTAACTCGTGTTTGGGGGCATACGCTGCTACCTCCGATCCGGCTGCTGATACGGGGGAACGCAACTTAGCAGAAAGCTTGGTGAAACGCGGTATCAGAAGCGTTTTGGCAATGTCAGAACGCATTCCCGATGAAGTGGCGCTGACACTGACACAATTGTTTTATCGCAACTTGAGTCAGGGATATCCTGTAGATTTGTGCGTCAGTCGAGTGCGTCAAGGCTTAATTTCTGCCTATGGTTCTCTCCAAATGTACTGGGCATTACCAATTTTATATCTCGATCCCAAATTTAACGGTAATCTGACACCAGAAAATAGTGCCGGCGAAAATGTCGAGTCCTTTAGTGAGTACAATCCCCGGTTGATGGGAACTTCAATGTACTCTGGTGGAGCGAATGATATGTCCATGTCTTTACCAATGGAGGATATGATCCCTTCTGGTTTGGGAGGCGATTCGGGGCTAGATTGGCTAGGTGAAGATACTTGGGGCGATCTGGTTGATGAAATTGAGTATGATGATTCAAACTATGAAGAAGATTCGGCGATCGTTTCCGATTTGTTTCGCCAGATTGATCATCAAAATGCAGCAAATGAGCAACCTTATGTCACTGCGGAATTGATATCAAAGCCTCAAGAAGATAATATCTTGAGAAGACCGATTCCAGGTGATATGAGTTCTCCAGATAGCGAAACTCCGATATGGGGAGATTGGGATAATGCAAATAACCCGCCTTTTTCGGCTCGTCCAAAAGTGCAAAGTAGCGCCACACGTCGCGCTACACGCCGATTATGGACGATTGTTGGTGTTGTCGGAGTTGGTGCGATCGCTATGGCGATCGGTTTAAGTTCGTTATGGCAACGACAATTTCCCAACTTTTCCGAGGTACCACAAATTCCAAACCAGTCTCAACCAATTCCAAATAATAACGCACCAATCGACTTAAAGACATCTTCGACGGGAATCGTCACTGCCACCGCTACTCAAAAATTGGCTCAGGGTGACTTGCAAGCTGGGTTACAAGCTGTAGAAGAACTACTCAGCCCTTCGCGGAATGCACTACCGGCTGCACAAGCTGCCCTTGATTTGATTCCGTCATCGCAAGCTAACGATCCTGCGGTTCATTTTCTTCAGGGGCGAGTTGCGTGGCAAGCTATGCAAACTGGTGACAAAAAATACAGCGTTGATGATGCCCGCCGTCATTGGGAAACTGCGGTGAAAGCCAAACCAGACTCGCTTTTGTATACAAACGCTTTAGGATTTGCTTACTACGCAGAAGGTAATATGAATCGGGCTAATGATTCTTGGTTCAAAGCCTTGAGTTTGGCTCTCAAACAGCAAAATAAATCTGGTTATACCCCAACAGCAGCAACTCCCCCAGTAGCAACACCGGAGGCTTTGACTTCCTATGCTGGATTAGCTTTGGGGTTGTATAAATCTGCACACGAACAGCCAGAAAGTAAGCGATCGCAATATATGACTGAAGCCGTCAAGCTGCGACAATTAGTAATAAAAGATGACCCGGTAAATTTTTTACCAGATAAATTAGGTAATAATTGGCTGTGGACACAGAAGGCTATCCAAGATTGGCGATCGCTCCTACAGGTTAAAGGTGAAGGGTAAAATAAAAAGATCGCCCTCAGACTGGAAGTCTGGGGCTACATGAACGAGAGCTTACCTGCGTGTTCTATGTAAACGCTTTTGGGGCTTATATATCATGCTTGCCCTCAGACTGGAAGTCTGGGGCTAGACGAACGTTCGCGCAGCGTCCCGAAGGGTTTCACAAACGATAGACAAAAATGGACAGCCTTCATCTGAGGGTATCGTTGGGTGTCGCGGATCTAAAAAACAAGGCTGTCCATTTTTGTCCAGGTTCAGTCCAAGGGAAGCCCACCTTCGTGTTCCATGTAAACGCTTTTGAGGCTTATACATCATGCAAGTTACTGAAAAGCAATACTATTCACCAGAGGAATATTTAGCACTAGAGGAAGCTGCTGACTATAAAAGCGAATATATCGATGGTGAAATTATTCCTCTGACTGGTAAATCTACCAATCATAATCAAATTGCTGGTAACTTCTCTGCTGGGTTAAACTTTGCTTTTAAAACCCAGGACTACGAAGTTTTTATGAGTGATGTGCGTCTGTGGATACCCAAAGGACGCATTTACACTTATCCTAATGTGATGATAGTCGCGGGAGAACCAGAGTATTTTAATGACCGTACAGATACGATTACGAATCCCAAGGTAATTATAGAGGTTTTGTCAGATTCAACCAAAGGATATGATCGTGAGGGAAAGTTTGAGTTTTACCGCACGATACCTTCTTTTGAAGAATATTTGTTAATTGACCAAACTAAAATTTATATAGAACAGTATTCTAAGACAGCAAATAAGCGTTGGTCATTCCGTGAATATGATGTTGAAGATCAAGCGATCGCTTTAACGTCTGTGCAATTTGAAATTTCTTTTGGGGATGTGTACAACAAAGTGAAGTTTGCAGCGGTAGCAGAGGGTGAATCAGTAAATGCAACGTAGTTTTTTCTGATAAGGTGAGATGTTGTCGAGTGCGATCGCTCTAATTCTAAAAGCTTAACCATTAATTGCGAGAATCAAGACTATGAATCATACATTAAGGTTACAAATACCTGAAACGCTGTATGAACCACTGATAAAGGTAGCAGCACAGATGGGTCGAACACCTGAAGAATTAGCTATTGACTGGCTTGCAGCCGCTATGCAAGAGTATGTAGACGATCCGCTAGAAAAGTTTATTGGTGCATTTAGCAGCAACATTCCAGACTGGGTAGATCAACACGATCGCTACATTGGACAAAGCTTGAAACGAAGTATTTTCGTAAAGTCTGCCGGGGGAAGCTTCCCCCAGCGAGCTTTACGTCAATGTACAAGATAAGAAATTTGTACAGTGCGTAAGTCCTAAAATCAAATCGGAGTCCTATATATCCAGCGATCGCGCTGTGCCAGTTGCGTAAGTCCTGGTGAATCTATAAAAGTTGTTTCTGGAATAAAGAAAACAGGTATTGAAGTAAAACATAAGGTGTCGGAATATAAGTTGCACTTTTCGTGAACTGGAATCTTTACTGAAAATCTTTTTTCGAGGTCTATTGTAAAACTGACACTTTCAAACTTCATAATTTACAGTAACTTACTTGCATAGAGGGGAAACAGATGACCACATCTAAACAAGAATATTACGATCGTTTGGAGCAACGCATTATCGAGCGGCGTAAGCTAATCAAGTTAATTCCTAGAATAGGAGATATCCACAAGAATTTAGATAATATCGATAATTTTCTCAAAGACGTTCGCCCACCCCGTTTTATAATGATTGGTCAGCGTGGTGCAGGAAAATCCTCTTTGATTAACGCCATATTTAATAAGGAAGTTGAAGAGACTGGAGATGTTAAGCCACAAAAGCCATCAAAAAACTGGCTCTCGTATGAAGCAGACGGATTGACGCTGGATATTTTGGATACGCAAGGTCTTCAAGAACCAGCAAGTACTAATCACTCTCCTGAAAATATCATCTTAGAGCAAGCTCGAGATAAATGTCCTGATATAGCTATTTTTTTGTGCAAAGCAAAACAAGTAAATTCTGGCATAGATGAGGTTCTTGATAAGACTGAGAAACTTCTAAAGAAAATTAAAGATATTCATGAGCGCGATTTAAAGCTGATAGGTGTGGTAACACAATGCGATGAACTTGCTCCACCCAATATTATGAAACTGCCCACTGACAACGAACGTAAAAACAAGAATATCAATGACGCAGTTAACGCTCTAAGAACAAATATTTCTCAAAGAGACTATTTGTCTAAAATTTTGGTGGATGTAATTCCGACAGCAGCTTATGCTGAATATCCAGTTGATGCTCCCGGAAACAATGACTGCCGTTGGAATATTGATAAATTGAAGAACAAGCTGTTTGACGAAGTTCCAAACGCAGCAAAAATGTTCATGCAGCCTAACAGGTCTGAATTATACAAACTCCAAAAGCAAGTAGCCAGAGACTTTCTCTATATCCATACATGGTTTACTGGTTTTGCTGCTGGGGTAAACCCTCTTCCTAACGCACTGATAGTTCCCTTAATCCAAATGAACGCTATAAGAGATGTCATTGATATCGCAGGGGATGATTTTTCGTGGCAAAAAGTTTCGGAATTTCTGAATGACCTGGGGGTAAAAAATGCTGTATCAGCGGGTGTTACCTTTGCTACAATAAATGATATGCCTTCGCAGTTTTTACGAGACTCTTTGACACAATATCTTGGTGATATGGTAGTTCAAACCTTACCTGAGTACTTATTACCTGGACTGGGATCTATTATCTCTGCTTGGGGTGCAAAACAGGCTACTCAAAAGTTGGGAGATGCAGCGATCGCCCATTTTATTGAAAGGAAACCTATCCAAGATGTTGCGAAAGAATTTGTGCTTTTACCGATCCACTCATGAAAAAAACCAATTATTCCGAGTGCGAGAATTAAAACAATGAATCATACACTAAGATTACAAATACCTAAAACGCTGTATGAACCGCTGGTCAAGGTAGCACATATCACAGCAGTTCCACAAATTCGTCCACATTTAACCCTACTTGTCGGATAATCACACGTAAAGTGCCCCGATCTAGCTCATTGTGGTCGGGGACACTAACTGTAGTTTTAGGTTCTTCACGAACCAAAATGATGTGGCTCCCACGCTGACGAACTACAATAAAGCCGATTTTTTTCAGTGCTTTAACACACTCTGCACCTGAAATAACAGGCAATTTACTCATACGAGTATGACCTCAACTGTGTCGTCAGGTACCGGTTCACCTCGATCTTGAAGAACTTCAATGTAAAGAGCGATCGCTTCAGAGATGTTTGCCAAAGCCTCTTGACGAGTTTTTCCCTGGCTAATGCAACCCGGTAAACTCGGCACTTCGACAACAAAATAACCGTCTTCGCCAGGGTACAATAGTACTTTGCGCTTTGGTTTGGCTTGAGGCTTTGCCACAGTCATTACTTGATTACTCAGTTACTCCATCCAGATGTTAACATTTTAGTCAAATGAGTTAAACGCGGAGGGACGCGGAGGTTATCGCAGAGGTACGCAGAGAAAGACCTATTTCATTTAGTGTTGTAGTGCGTTCGTTTGTGGATTGACTTTCAATCGCTTAAACATCGCTTCACGCGCTTGCATTGCCAAAGTATCATCTAAAGGTTTTAAGGAAATGGGTTGTTGATATTTCAGCCGCAATGCTGTTTGAATTAACCAATCTGCAACAAAGGGATTTTTTGGTAACAAGGGACCGTGGGAATAAGTAGCGATCGCATTCTGATAAAATGCTCCTTCTGTCCCATCTTCACCATTATTACCTAAGCCGTACACCACGCGCCCCAAAGCTTCTACTTTACCCAGCTTGGTGCGTCCACCGTGATTCTCAAAGCCAACTAAATACGCTTTACTACCCGTCATCTCCTCCAAATCTCGCGCTAAACGAGTGGCTGTAACTTCAATCACCAAGTTACCAATACAGCGCTTAGTATTTTCCCCAGGATGCACCGAGACTAAATCAAGTATTCCCAAACCTTCAATCCGCTGTCCCAAACCTGGTTCATAATAATGTCCCAGTAATTGGGGTGAACCGCAAGTAAAGACTCCCGGAGTCCCATTTTCAATTTTCTCGCGCATTGCTTCAGCTTTCGCACCTTGCAAATCGCGCATGACAATTTCTTGCTGACGGTCTTGTGCGCCACCGCCAACAATCAAATCTACAGACTTTATATCATCTGGGGTAGCGTTTTGATCCAGGGGTAAGACCCTCACATTATACCCCCGCCATTGTGCGCGGCGTTGTATAGTGATCACATTTCCGCGATCGCCATAAGTACTCATCAACGTCGGATATAACCAACCTATTGTTAATTCAAAACTCATAAATCCTCTCTTAATTAATAATTTATAACTTCGTTTTTCTAACTTTGGTCGCCAAATCCGCTACATATTTAGGAATATTTGATTTATTTCGCTGTGAGTAAGCATATCTTAAATCTGTCC
>CASBQC010000422.1 GCA_949127805.1 Nostocales cyanobacterium PMM_0081 | reverse complement strand
GTGCCCATTAACTCATTACCAATGACTGATGACAAATTTGTTTAAAACAGTTTGTTTTACTGCCTCCCCCAAAAGATGGAAATTGTCGTAAAACATTCCATAAGATATGTTAAGATAAAAAGTGGCTACAAGAGGAGTTTGCCACTCACAAAACGCGAGGCACTTTCTTTGTAGTTTAGGTGTTTCCCCGACTTATCCAAGTAGGAAGGCAATGCCTGAGTGCAAGGTTAGCTTACCGCTTTACAGGCGTAGTCGCGAGTTCGATTTCCCAAAGGGCGAGCGACTTCTCACAAACAGCCCTTAGGGCGGCTTCCCGATGGGTAAATTAACAACCCACACCCTGCGGTAGTGTAAAATACAACAGGCTATTTGTTAAAATATATTAAAAGTGTTCTATTTATCCGAAGACACTTTGGTTTGACCCTGGGAAACAGACTAATAATAATATCATAGCATGAGCTCTATTGAGTAATTAGAGTCATAGTTTTGCGGGCATTTATGAATCGACAATTGGTTTTACAAGTGCCCCAAAGCCTGGGTGTGTATGACTCAGAGCCTTAGAAGAAGTGCAGTGTAGAAGTTGAGTGTTGAACAAACAAAGAAGATTTTTGATAATATGGGTGATAAGCCAACAATTGCAATTTCTCACCTGGGCTGCGAGAAAAATCGAATTGATACAGAGCACATGTTAGGACTGCTGGTAGAAGCAGGCTATGCTGTAGATAGTAATGAAGATTTAGCAGATTACGTTATTGTCAATACTTGTAGTTTTATTGAAGCAGCAAGAGAAGAATCGGTAAAGACGTTAGTAGAACTAGCGGAAGCGAATAAAAAAATAGTGATCGCAGGTTGTATGGCGCAACACTTCCAAGCACAGTTATTGGAAGAGTTGCCAGAAGCAGTAGCGGTGGTAGGTACTGGCGATTATCACAAAATAGTTGATGTAATTAAGCGGGTACAATCGGGAGAACGAGTCAACCTTGTTAGTGCCGAACCGACCTATATTGCTGATGAAAACACACCGCGCTATCGGACGACAAGCGAGGGTGTAGCCTACCTGCGGGTAGCGGAAGGATGTGATTATCGTTGTGCGTTTTGTATAATTCCTTATCTACGGGGAAATCAGCGATCGCGCACTATTGAATCGATTGTCTTTGAAGCGCAACAGCTAGCGAGTGAAGGTGTAAAAGAAATAATTTTAATTTCCCAAATCACCACCAATTATGGATTAGACATCTACGGCGAACCAAAATTAGCAGAATTACTTCGCGCTTTGGCAAAAGTAGATGTACCGTGGATAAGGATGCACTACGCTTATCCCACCGGATTGACTCCATCTGCTCTTAAGGCAATAAAAGAAACACCTAACGTATTACCTTATTTAGATTTGCCCTTGCAACATTCCCATCCAGAAGTTCTGCGTGCCATGAACCGTCCTTGGCAAGGACGGGTAAATGATGGGATCATTGAGCGCATTAAAACGGCGCTACCAGAAGCAGTACTGCGGACAACATTTATAGTTGGGTATCCTGGGGAAACACAAGAGCATTTCGAGCATCTGCTACAGTTCGTCCAGCGACATGAATTCGATCACGTTGGTGTTTTTACGTTTTCCCCAGAGGAAGGAACTCCTGCTCATAACTTACCCTTGCAATTGCCCCAAGAATTGATGGAAGAACGCCGTTCAGCATTGATGGAACTTCAACAACCAATTTCTTGGAAGAAAAATCAACAGGAAGTGGGGAAAGTTGTTGATGTGCTGATTGAGCAACAAAATCCGGAAACTGGAGAATTAATCGGTCGTTCTGGGAGATTTTCTCCAGAAGTCGATGGACAGGTATATGTTAAAGGCGAAGCGAAGCTAGGAGAGATTTTCCCAGTCGCGATCCACAGCGCTGATACATATGATCTTTATGGTCAAATTGTCAATACTAACAAATAACTGTCGTAAAAGTAGTCCAAATCAAAATAAGTCTTAGGAGAATTAATGAATCTTTTTGTAGAATTAGGTATTTCTGTTGAACGCTCTGAACAACTAGAAAAACTAGGTTTCACTACACCAACCAATATTCAAGAACAAGCAATTCCTCAACTATTAGCTGGTCGTGATGTCGTCGGTCAATCGCAAACAGGAACAGGCAAAACCGCAGCCTTTTCACTGCCAATTTTAGAACAGCTTGATGTTAATCACAGAGCTGTGCAAGCCATAGTTTTGACACCAACTCGTGAATTGGCAATGCAAGTTAACGACGCGATTGAGCAATTTATTGGTAATGATGGATTGCGCGTGTTGGCAATTTATGGAGGTCAATCAATTGAGCGCCAAATTTCCCAACTAAAGCGCGGCGTTCACATGGTCGTGGGTACACCGGGACGTGTAATAGACTTGCTTGATCGCGGCTGTTTAAAGCTCGATAGTGTGAAGTGGTTTGTGTTAGATGAAGCCGATGAAATGTTGAGCATGGGCTTTATTGATGATGTAGAGAAAATTCTTGCACAAGCACCCAAAGAACGGCAAACAGCTTTATTTTCGGCGACAATGCCGCCTTCGATTCGCTCGTTGGTAAATAGATTTTTGCGATCGCCTGCCACAGTCACAGTCGAACAGCCAAAAGCCGCACCAAATAAAATCAATCAAGTAGCTTACTTGATTCCCCGTCACTGGACAAAAGCTAAAGCTTTGCAACCAATTCTGGAAATGGAAGATCCAGAAACAGCTTTAATCTTTGTTCGCACCCGACGCACAGCTGCTGAACTTACCAGTCAATTGCAGTCTGCGGGTCATAGTGTCGATGAATACCACGGTGACTTGTCGCAACAAGCGCGGGAACGCCTATTAATTAGATTTCGCAATCGTCAAGTGCGCTGGGTGGTAGCAACTGACATAGCAGCTCGCGGTTTAGACGTCGATCAACTATCCCACGTCATCAACTTCGACTTACCCGATAGCCCAGAAACCTACGTTCACCGAATTGGTCGGACAGGTCGCGCCGGTAAAGAAGGAACCGCAATATCTTTAGTGCAGCCGTTTGAAAGACGCAAACAGCAAGGATTTGAGCGTCATGTACGCCAAAGCTGGCATGTATTAACGATTCCGACACGCGCTCAAATTGAAGCGCGACACATCGACAAATTGCAAGATCAAGTGCGGGAAGCCTTAACCGGCGAACGTCTAGCTTCATTTTTGCCGATTATCAGCGAATTAATTGAAAAATACGATCCCCAAGCGATCGCAGCTGCGGCATTGCAAATTGCTTACGATGAAACTCGTCCCGCTTGGCTGCAACAAGCAGATGCTGACATTCCAAGTGAGGATATGTCCGGTCCCAAGCCGAAGTTGGTTAAGCGTCGTGAAGGTTCGAGCGATCGCGTCCGTACTTCTTGGAATAAATCTGATGGTAATTCTGAAGAAGAAAGACGTGGTACTCCCAAACCCAAACCTCGCACAAG
>CASBQC010000421.1 GCA_949127805.1 Nostocales cyanobacterium PMM_0081 | reverse complement strand
CTTTATAACATTCATGAGGGTATTGATAGTACTTTATTAATATTAAAACACCGCATTAAAGCAAATAGCGATCGCCCAGAAATTAAAATTGTTAAAGAATATGCTTCTCTACCAATGGTAAATTGCTATCCAGGACAGTTGAATCAAGTGATTATGAATTTAATTGCGAATGCGATTGATGCGCTTGATGATTCTAAGGGAGAGCGATCGTATCAGGAAATTCAAGCTAATCCCCATCAAATTACAATTATTACCGAAATTTTCGCAGATAAGAATAATTTAGCTATCCGAATCAAAGATAATGGACTGGGAATGTCATCAGAAGTAAAAGAAAAAATATTCCAGCATTTATTTACCACTAAAGCAGTTGGTAAAGGTACGGGTTTAGGTTTATCTATCAGCCGTCAAATTGTCGAAGATACCCACGGTGGTAAATTAAGTTGTATTTCTACTCCAGGAGAAGGAGCAGAATTTATTATACAAATTCCGGTTATTGTGGTTGTTGATTGATTTCTGCAAGCCGCTTTTATCGACAAATATCCACGCTGATAGCAATGGGACGCTTTTACCCGTACTGGGTGAACTACGCACCTGCTCTATCTGGAACACTTCAAACAAAATGCTTGAGACGCATACAATTAGGCTTATGTCAAGGGGTTGCGATAATTTTATTATCTCCTCAACCAGCGCCAATTATAACGATTCCATTCGTAAATTCCTTGAATTTCGTATTCAGTACCGTTACTGAAGCGGATGATGCAATTGGTGTATGTATCATCGCCATTGGCAATTTGATTTAGTTGAATTACTGTGCAGGGAAACCATTCGCGGCTACAGGGACCATTTTCTTGTACCCATTCCCATAAAGCATTGGAAATTTCGATGCGATCGCCTATCCTGAGTTTTAGTGCATCCTCAAAATAAGAATACTTTTCAAAATGATATGGCTCAACGCGATTTAGCCATTGCAAACCGTAGCGTTTGCGAACAAAATTTACTGTTCCAGAGTCCATCTGTTGCAGCCAGTCGTTGAGTAATTGTACTTTCCAAGTGCGGTTGTGTTGCTCTTGTGTTTTGACGAACTCTAAAAATGCTTCTAATTCCGCTGGTGTAAGTTCGTCTAAGGGATTGCGAAGATCTGCAACACCAGCATCAGAGTTTTCCTGAATTTCCGAAATCACTAGCAGTAATATCTGTTTCTGCATCTCGGTGAGAGGACAGCTGGCTGCATCACAACTATTAAAGGCTGCTTGCAAGGCTGCTTCAATCTCATCAGAACTCATAATTTCATGGCAATTAAGCGAATATGTTTCTTAATTATTACAAATGTTAAATACAGCTCTCCAACTCCCTTTAAAGTTAAATTCAGGGTAAGCTGGGTTTTAAAGTTATCTATTGTAAATCTATTTACGGTGTCTTTTATGCGCTTGCGCTCCAAAACGCTTGTTTTCATTTGTTGTGTCATCGGGGTTCTTTCGTGGGTGTTTACTCCGCCCGCTGTAGCGCTGACACAAATTAAACTATTCGATATTTCCTATCATGAGTGTCCACCAGAACTGGCAAAAGGAACTGTTACCAGTAGCGGTTCTAGAGCCGCTAACTGCTTTATTGTCACTGGTAAAGCTCAAAATGATACTAATAAAACAGTTTACGATGCAGATATTTTTGGGCGCATCTATGATGCTAACGGCGATTCGGTAATGCAAAATCGTACCCGTCTTGGTTCAATTGCGGAAATACCATCAGGTATCAGTGATTTTGATTTGAGAATTTCTGTGGCTGCGAATCAGCCTACCCCATTGAAGCTGAAGCAGTTTAAAGCTGCTGGATTTAGCGGTCAAGTACGGCGTTAATAGGTTGAAGTAGTCTGGGCTGGTTAGCCCAGACCAAAAACATTTTAGTTCAAAGTGAGGGAAACTGCAAACCTTATGCCAACTTACCAAGATTACTACCCACAAACTGAAGCAGTAGAATCGCTAACATCGGTGAAAAATCCATGCCGCCTAATGGAGGAATGATTGAGCGGAAAAGATTTAAGTAGGGGTCGGTGATCTGACTCAATGCAGAAAATGGTTGATTATACCAGCTGATATTGGGGAACCAAGTCAACAGAACCCTGACAAGTAGCAGGGCGCCATAAATCTGTACGAAAGTAGCCAGAGTAGTAATTAGTAAATTCATGGATATGTCCGTTTTCGGCTAGGTGTCACGCATCGGTCTTTATATTGATTTTAATTGAGCCTGGGTCATGGTGTGTGCAAATTGTTTTGGCATATACCATAATTGGCACTTTCTTTACGCAGTTACCTTCTTATTTTCGGGTTTTGTTAGCGAAGCTCATCACTGCGATTTGCCCGATCGCTAATTGACTGAGTAGAATTAGTACTGACATTTAAGAGTTGGTTGCGGACTTCATCAATTGTGGCATTGAGCTGGGCGATTTTATCTTCGAGCGATCGCCGCGCCGTTTCTATTTCCATACTTTCATTTTCTGCGGCTTTCATAGTACGCCGTTTCAAAATATTTGTTTTTTTAGCCTCTGTTGTTCCATTTGTCAGTTCAGCAGACTCCTGTTCTATTAATTCGATATCGTGCCTTTTTTGAGTAATCAGGGCACCCACAACGCCACCGACTACGCTGCCGACAATTGCCCCAGCAAAAAAACCACTAGCAAAACCATCGCGCTGACTCATATTTTTACCGCCTTGATGAAACCCAAGTGCATCTCCAACTAGTTATTGCACCTAACTGTTATAGCTGCATACTAGCTTAAGTCCCAAAGATGCGATCGCCTGCATCTCCCAATCCCGGTACAATATACCCCTGATCGTTGACGATTTCGTCAATTGTGGCGGTGTAAATTATTAAACCCGGATAAGCAGCACTTAATTGTTGCAAAGCTGGCGGAGCCGCCACTACACAAACAATCCGCGTCAAAGCCGGATCGACACCCCGATGTGTTAATTCTGCCATCGCTGTCATTATCGATCCTCCAGTTGCTAACATCGGATCGGTAATTAACACTCGTGTTTGGGGGTCAAATTTTTCTGGCAATTTGTTTAGGTAACACGAAGGTTGTAGAGTTTGTTCGTCTCGCACCAAGCCAAGATGATAAATAGAAGCCAAAGGTAGCAACGTCTGCGCTCCCTCTAGCAATCCTAACCCTGCCCGGAGAATTGGCACGACTGCGATCGGCTTGGATGGGTCAATCAAAGTCGCAGGACAGGAAGCTAAAGGACTCTCAACAGTTGTTTCTTGAGTTGGCAACCACTCGCGAGCAGCTTCATAAGTCAACCAGCGTCCCAACTCAGTCATCGCACTGCGAAATAAAACTGAAGGTGTCGCAGCATCACGAGCGACTGCGAGCCAGTGCTTAATTAAAGGATGGGGCGGAACATAAATACGCAATTGGAGCGTCATAACTCAATTTTTGGCGCTTATGCATTATATAACAACTGAAACCTCATGATACTCTTTCGTGGTGTACCACTGAAAGCTAAAATTACATTTCCAAAATTATTGCAAGGTTTTTTCAACAATAGTTGACATTTATTCTCAATCAAGTTTATATTGGTCTCAAGTGTTCTCCTCTCTTTAAGGATCGGTAGACGGGATTAGCCAGCAATATAACGGCTCGTCCCTCTTTTTTTTAGGAATGGGGAATGGGGAATGGGCATCGGATATAATTGTTCCTTGTCAAGAAAGTCCCCCGCTCCCCATG
>CASBQC010000420.1 GCA_949127805.1 Nostocales cyanobacterium PMM_0081 | reverse complement strand
GGGAGAGGGGGGGAATTAGAAGATATTTCCCCCACTGCTCCCTGTAGCCAAACTGTACCCGTTGCCTGTACTTTCACTGGTGTTTGACCTAGCCAATTGTTAAAAATTGCTATATCGTGAATCGCTAAATCCCACAAAGCATCGACATCTTGGCGGACTGGTCCCAAATGCGTGCGGGATGCGTAGCCGTAACGTAAATCACCTAATTTACCTGCTTGAATTACAGTATGCCCTCGCTCAACTACTGGGTGAAATAAATAAGTGTGGTCAACCATCAAAATTAAGTTCAGTTGTTCTGCTAACTGGCATAATTCCTGGCACTCAGTTGGGTCTAGAGTTAGAGGTTTTTCTGCTAAAACGTGGTATCCCCAGCGTAAAGCATCGGCAATTAAAGAGTAATGAGTGATAGCGGGAGTAGCAATTACTACTGCTTGCAACCCAGGCAGATGCTTAAGTTCATACCAATCTGTTGTTAATAATACAGAATTATCTAAGTTAAATTGCTGTTTTATTGCTGCTAATCGTTCTGGATTGGGGTCTACTACTGCCGCTACACTCACATCGGGATGTTCTAAAAAATTCCGCAGCAAATGCACACCCCAACGCCCAACCCCGATAACAGCGATTTTAATCATGAGTTATTAGTTAGTGGATAGTGGTAGAGACGCGATGTTCCTCGCGTCTGTACAAGGATAGTAGTTAGTGGATAACTGTTAACCGTCAACAACAACGCTCCAACTAACAACCAACTGATTATCAGCTTAATGAACGGGTTTTCGCTTCAGTGTTTATCCTGAGAGCCAATCGCAAAAAAAGCTACTTTTGCGGCAGCTTGCTCGGCGCCTTTAATGGAGCGTCCCTTGCCTTGACCGAGCTTTTTGCCGTGCAGCCACACTTCAGCCATGAAACGTTCTTGATTGTGATGCGGTAGATTAATTTCCACAACTCGATATTCAGGTAAAACTTTAAATTGAGCTTGAGTCCATTCTTGTAGAGCAGCTTTATAGTTGAGTCTGGCGGGATCGAGGCGAATTTCTGTCGCTAATTGTTTGAAATGGGGATCTAGCCAAGGGTGAATAAGTTTGAGATTTTGAGTACTGAGGTAAAGCGCTCCGAGGACGGCTTCAAAAGCATCTGCCAGTCGTGACTCTTGACCAACTTTATCAGCGGTAGCACTGCCAGCAACGAGTAAGTATAGCTCCAAACCGTATTCTTTTGCCAATTGAGCAAGAATGCGATCGCTTACCAACACCGAACGAATTGCCGCAAAATCTCCCACTGGGCAATCCGGATAATTTTCCCACAACACAACAGCCGCCACCAAGCGCACCACCGCATCGCCGACAAACTCCAGTTGTTCATAATTTGCCGACTCAGAGACAGTTGGATGAGTCAGCGCCAAATCAAGAAGTTGCCACTTTATAGGTGCTTGTGTTGACAGACCTAATTTTTGTACTAAGCTTTCAAGTTGCCGCTGACGGCGTGGATAAGCAAGAGTCATTGGTCATTGGTCAAAGGAGGGCATTGGTCAAAAAAGGGGATTGGTCATTGGTCATGAGGCATTAACAAATGACTTTGGACTTTTGACAAATGACAAAAATGGGGGAGAGAGTCGGATCATAAGCCGGGTTCTGTTCTCTTGCGAGGGCAGTTATCTATCTGGGACGTTTGTTACCAAACACCTCTAGCGGCTCTATAAAGGGCGGAACTGGTAAAAGACCAACCGTAGTTCCTTTCGCCTTGCTCCCAACCGGGGTTTACCGAGCCAGCGCTTCTCAACGCTGCTGGTGCGCTCTTACCGCACCTTTGCACCCTTACCAAAGAAAGGATGAAGTGTGAAGTATGAAGGATAAAATTTTTCATCCTTCTGCCTTCATCCTTCATACTTTGTTTTGGCGGTATCTTTCTGTGGCACTATCCTCACGATCGCTCGCACTGGACGTTATCCAGCAAGTTTGGTCTTTCGGGAGTCCGGACTTTCCTCAAACCAGTTTCAACGAAACTGATCTGCAACCGCCTGCGCCTACTCTCTCCCACGATCCAGTGTAATCTTGGATGGGGTCTTGTGTCCGGTTTGAGATTAACTTATCTTCTTTTATTCCAAGGTAAAGCGTATGTCCAAGGTAGTTTTCTAACTACGAAGGGACAATTTATAATACACATAGCAGGGATATTCACACCTGGAGCTAGACCGACACGCACCTCAGATATCCTCAGCACCAGTTGTAGCGAAAAGTGCAACTTTTCTCTTTGGTTCATAAAGTCGGCGTACAATATCTTTTGCGCCTTGACCGGACTGTCTCTCAGCGCAAGTATATTAACTATGGGTTTATTGGGTGTGTAGGTTCCAGTTACTTGATCGCGCTGAAAAACATCTTCTGCCGTTACCGCTTCTGTAAGTGTTTTCTTGGGAGCAACTAGGCTAGGACTTTGTGGTACAGCTAAGTCGCGCGTTAAGTCTGGTGATTTCCGAATTACTCTTCGCGATTGCTTGTTATGTTCGACCACCATCGAGCTATTATCCCAGTCAACGTAAACGGCAAGATTCTCAGATTTATTCTCAATGCTAATTGACAACTCTTTCACATCCTCAAGTGAGTTTGTGGCTTTAAATTTAAAAGAAATACCTACATGATCTTGGATATTTTGTTCTTTAAGTTGTTCTTCGACGACTGCTTTTTGATATTCAAACTTAATTTGGTCGTCGATTGATTCAATCATTCGATTGAAAGTGTAAGTGACGCCAATTATATAAAACGTCAAAACAAATAAATTCTGATCGCCTGTTCCTCTCATAATGAATATATACTCCCTGTGAATGTGAATGGATATTCGACTCATTGCCAATCTCAAATTGTCACTTTTGATTAGTTTTGGAAAAGTTATCAAACCAGCCGCGCTGCCAAAACACAAATATCAACCCACCGGCGATCGCTGCCATTGCAGCTAAACAAAGTGGATAACCCCAATACCATTCCAACTCAGGCATATTCCAGGGCGATTTTTCCGTATCGAAGTTCATGCCGTATATTCCAGCAACAAAAGTTAATGGAATAAAAATCGACGACATCACCGTCAAAAACTTCATGACTTCATTCATTCTGTTACTGACTGCTGAAAGATACACGTCCATTAACCCAGATGCCAGTTCCCGGTAGGTTTCCACCATGTCCATCACCTGTACTGCATGGTCGTAACAGTCTCGTAAGTAGATTCGCACCTCGTCACTGATTAGATCATTGCCATCTCTAATTAAAGAATTAATCGCATCCCGCTGGGGCCAGATAGCGCGACGCAGTTGCAGTAATTCTCGCCTAATTTTATAGATTTTTTGTAAAGTTTTGGGGGTAGGATTGACTATTACCTCCTCCTCTAACTCTTCGATGCGATCGCCGTAAAGCTCCAGCACTGGGAAAAACCCATCAATTATCGCATCTAACAGAGTGTAAGCTAAATAATCGGCTCCTGATGAGCGGATCATGCCTTTACCTTTTTCAATACGCGATCGCACTCCTTCTAAGCAATCATGCTCTGGTTCCTCCTGCACTGTCAGCAGGTAATATTTCCCCAATACCAAACTCACTTGTTCGCTATAAAAGCCACATCCTCTCTCTTTTGGCACCACCATGCGCGAAATTATCAGTAATTGATCGTCATAATCCTCTATTTTGGGACGCTCTGGTACATTAACTACATCTTCTAAAACCAAAGGATGCAAATCAAACACCTTTGCCAGACGTTCCAAAATGTCGGCACTGCCTAAACCTTGCACATCCACCCAAGAAACAGATTCTTTATCCAGATAGGGGATGCACTCCTCTGGTGTATTCAGTTGCTTGCGAGTCACGTCAGTCTTGTTATAATCAATCAGGAATATTATCGGCAGTGGAGCGTCGGCATCAACAATGATAGTTCCCGGTATATCACCCGGTCGGTGAAAAAAGTCTTCCTCCTCATCATCTTTTGGCTTCACTAATTTTAGAGGAAGGCGACGAAGTTTTCTCATCATGTAGCTTTACCTGTAACAAATTAGTCAAAAATCATCTATCTTTGACTTTTAAACTGGCAAAAAGGCAAGAGAGATTTATTTTTTTAATATTAATCTGAATAATTTAAAATGTTTCAATCAGTATAATAGCGATCGCGCCCCTCTTGTTTCGCGTTGTACAGTGCTTTATCCGCTGAAGCGATGAGTGTATCTGGCTTGATGTCCCAAGTGGGTATGACAGAAGTAATACCCAAACTAAGGGTAACGATATCCTTGACATCAGACTTTGCATGGGGAATAGCCTGAGCGTGAATTGCTTGTTGAATATTTTGTGCTACTTTGATTGATCCCGCTAAGTCAGTATTGGGGAGGAGTACCGAAAATTCTTCTCCACCGTAACGCGCCACGAGATCAGCAGGACGATAAACTATCTGTTGCACTGTTTGCGCTATTTTGATTAGACAAGCATCGCCTCCAAGATGACCATAGTAGTCGTTGTAAGATTTGAATTTATCAACATCTAATAAAATCAGTGACAGGGGTTGTTGTTCTCGTGTAAGACGTTTCCATTCTGCTTGCAGTCGTCCATCGAAGCAGCGACGGTTAGCCACCTGAGTCAAACCATCTAGATTTACCAGTTGTTCTAGTTTTTGATTTGCATCTTCTGCTTTTTCTTTAGCAATTAGTAACTCTGCTGTTCTCTCTTGTACCCGTTGTTCCAAAGTTTCAAAAGATGTTTGTAACTCAAGTGCCATATTATTAAACGATTTCGCCAGTTGACCTATTTCGTCTTTTGAGCTAATTTTGGCGCGGATATATAAGTTCCCTGCGGTAAACTGGAAAACTATATTGGTAAGGTAAATTATTGGCTTTGTTAGCAGTTGCCCAATGGCAAAAGCGATGATTGTCACTACTGAAGCGATAATTGCAAATAGAAACATTGCATCACGAATTTGCTTTTCTACAGGTGCTAGGGCAACAGCAAGTGGCTGTGCGAACAACACAGACCAAGGTTTATATTTTAAACGAGCGATCGCAATCAGATTAACCTGATTACCTCTTGCTGCCAAAGATGCAATTAAATACGACTGTTTATTATCCAATGCTTGCTTAACTTTTGACTCATTAGTTGCCAATTCTTTGACAGGAGAATTAGGCAAACGACCTTCCCTTTGTAGTTTAGTTACAACATCGGCAGGCAGAGGCACAATTGTTTTAAAAAGCAGTTCTGGTGCAGTGCTATGTGCTAGATAAATATTATTTTCATCTAATAGAATAGCAAAGGATTTTGCCCCAGCCCGTTCAGTTTGTCGAGTTACTAACTGCTGAACAACAGTAGCATTGTATGAAACACGCAATACACCCAATATATCTCCCTTGGCATTGCGAACCGGACTGCTAAAAAAAAGGGTAACAAGGTCAGGAATTGTCGGCGACTTCTTCATGCTAGAAACAAAGGATAACTCAGTTTGCAGCGGTTTTTTAAAGTAATCTTGACCAGATTCATCTTTGCCAATGTTCGGTGTATATGTATCCAATACATTTTTCCCATTTAAATCGAGCAAAGCATAGGAGAGAATATTAATCATATCTTTGCGACTGAGACGGATTAATGTTTCTGTCGCAAATTGCATTTCGGGGCTGTCATTTCGCTGCTTTGGAGTTAGGCTGAGGTAGCGTGCCAAACCTGGTAAAAGCGCCTCTACGCGCACGGCATCGAGATTTCCATCAATAAAGGTATCTATTCTGTTAGCGGTTTCATTAGCCGCCGCAGATTGAGCTTGTTTTGCGTTGTCCGTTAGTGCTTTTTCAGTTGTCTGTTTGTTGAGAAATGCCAATAGCAGCAACGGACTCAAAGCAACAATGAGAAACGAGGCAATCAACTTTGTACGGATGCCACTCAAAAGGGAGTGCTGCATGGCTTTAAACTAGGAGGGAGGCTTCAAGAAGGAAGAATTGAACAAACTTTTTAGCTCAGGAATGCGCGTCACGTTTCCAGAGCGAATAAAAAAGTCTGCATATATCTTGGCAGTTTTGTAAATGGAGTTAGGGTTGCTAGATTGAAAGAATTTTTGATTTTCACCTAAATCAGTTAGCTTTACTCCCTCCAGAGAGATTGTATTGCGAGGAATTTTTAACGCTTTGCTGACGATCGCGTTTCCTTCCTGAACGTTTGCTTTCCAGTAGGTCGTGGCTTGCAGCCATGCTCGCACAAATCTACGAATGTCTTCGGGGCGATCGCGGATTGTCTCACCACGAAAGACAATCATATCTAAAATCAAGCCAGGGGTTTGTTTACTGGTAAATAGGATATGTCCCCCTAATTTAATAGCTTCCGAAAGATGGGGTTCCCAAGTGTGTCCGGCTTGAATAATATTATTTTTCAGGCGTTTAGGAATTTCTAAAGCCTCTAATTTAACCAAGTTCACATCATCGCTGGTTAAGTTGGCTCTTTTCAACATCTCAGTCACAAAAAGTTCGCTAAAACCGCCTATATTTGCACCCACCTTTTTCCCTTTCAAGTCAGCGACGGTTTTAATTTGTGATTGGGCAACTACCACATCAGCTCCTGTTGATTCATCTATAACCGCCACGCTTCGTATATCTGGATTTGTGGCACTCAAGTTTATAAAACTTCCCAAGGTCAATATCATACCATCATACTTACCTGCACTAAAATTTGCTATTTCCAATTGGACGTATCGTTTATAAATTAGTTCTACATCTACACCTTGGGCTTTAAAGAATCCTTTTTCTTGAGCAATGATGCCTGAATATCCCCCAACAAAAGATGCAAATTCCACTTTCAAGGGAGGGCGTTTAAATTCGGTTGGTGCTGAAGTATCACAAGAATATAGCAAACAGGCGGTAATGAGAAAAACACTAATATATCTAAGTAGTTTAAACATAGAAGATTTTATATTATTTAATCATTGCTGATCAAATTTTCAGTTAAAAAATCTTTATTGAATGAATTATTAATTTTTTTAAAGTACAGCAGATTGCAACAGGC
>CASBQC010000419.1 GCA_949127805.1 Nostocales cyanobacterium PMM_0081 | reverse complement strand
GTCAATAGTCAATGGTCAATAGTCAATGGTCAATGGTCAACGGTCAACTTGGCTGTCCCCCACTCCCCCACACCACGCTTCCCCCTACATCCATTGAATTATTCTTAAAGATAGAGGTTGATTGTTTTTTTTCTTATCTTTTTTTATTAAATCTCAATAAAAAAACTGTGTTGACTGCTACAATATTGTGAAGAAAGATTGCTCGTGAAGTTTTGGGAACGCGCAATTGCGATTAACTCTTTTGAGAAGACAACGTTAAAAGATTTAAAGACCGGCTGTGGGAGGCTGGTCTTTTTTTTCAGGGTTGGTATTGTTGCTTAGTACAGTTTTGCATAAGTTCGTAGCGTTTTTTAACGCAGAGGAACGCAAAGGTAAGCGCAGAGTGACGCAAAGTTTTTTTAAGAGGATTCGCTACGAAAAAAGCAAAATTCTGCACTTAGAAGCTGAAGGTAGTTCTCAAGGCACCAATGACAACATCATCGTTATTATTGTTGTGATCTGGTGCTGTTAACCAAATTACTCCTGGGGTGATGGAGATATTATCGCTAACTTGATACTGGTAGAAGGCTTCTATGTGATAGGAAGTATCTCTATCTCTGGAAATTTCATCGATACTTGAACCTGTTACTTTTGGTTCCATCCCAAAAATGATGCCACCTAAGTTGCCTTTTTTCCCGAGGTCTGGGAATCCCAAAGTTACAGCCCAATTCCAAATCTCAAGTTCTCCCCGATTAACTAATCCTCTTTCTGTGGATAAGTTACGTGCGTTGGTATAACCTACCCAACCACCCAAAACAAATTTATCACTCAGACCTAAAGATGCTTCTATGCCGTAGGAATTACTAGAAAACGGCACACCCACTTGGACTGTTTCTCCGACAACATCAGGAGGAGAAACAAGTTGAGATCCAAGGAATGATATCGGATTTGCCCGATTGCTACCAGTACCCAACTCTTCATTGTAGGCGTTGATGTAAGTAAAACCAATAGTAAAGCGATCGCTTGGTTTAAATGTTAGCTGTGCCAACGCTCCATAAGGTCCATTGAACAAACCATTATCTGAAGTCGGGTCATTAGCTGTACTTCCTAAATACCCTAACGAGAGCGCTAATTTATCACCGAACTCATGATTTATTCCTAACCCTGCACCATCCAGTTTGTAATAAATTGGGTTACGCACCCCAAAGCTGGATAAAGCACCAGATGCACCATCTCCATCAAAGATATTAACAGTATTAGTAATATCGTCTGCCGCACCCGCATTAGCAAGAACAATCACCTGTGTCTTTTCGCCAAGGGGGAATTTGTAATACAATGCATCAATTAAAGCATTATTGCTAGCCTCTCCAATCGTCTCACCAAAAAACAGGCTGCCCTCTGGTGTGCGAATGTTAGGGCTGATAATATTATTAGTCTGGATTCTGGTGAAAAGTTCATCTTTGCCTGTAAAGCTGGTAGTAAATTCTACACGCGATCGCGCTCCCAGTGTTGTATTCTCCTCTTCAATTCTCTCACCATTAACTCTTCTTCCGCCCAAAACATCACTAACGACGATGACAGCTTCACCACTCAGTTTAGTTGTGGTAGAAAATTGATTGGCTTCTAACTCGGCAGTTTTTGCTTCTACTGCATCCACACGACCCCGCAGCGTAGCCAATTCTGCCCTAAATTGTTCTTGCAGCCTTTGCAATGTGGCTAAATCTTCTTTTGTTACCAAATCAGTTGTAGCTGTAGCGATTAGTTCGTTAACTCGATCTAAACAAGCATTCAAACCTGCGGCAAACTCATACCTTGTCATCGCACGATTACCGCGATATGTGCCATTCGGGTATCCCGCAATGCAGCCATATCTTTCTACCAACGATTGCAAGGCTTGAAATGCCCAGTCTGTAGGTTTCACGTCCGATAGCTGAGAAACTGAGTTGACTTGCGACATTTTCTGGTCTTCGGTGCTAATTTCAGCCACTAGTGGGTCAGTTATTTCCGATGTGGTTGGAGTTTCTCCTCCCATAGCCCCAGAACCAACAAATAGCATCGTACCAAACACTGCTGGACTAGCCAACAAAGACTTCCATACTGTTTTCATTTTTCTCTTCACACCTAGATACTGTCTTTCTACGACAGCTTGTCTTATTAATAAGTCTTCTCAATTAATTTATCAGAAAATAGCAGATTTTTTAAAAAGAAAAATCTAGAAACTATGACCAATTAAGTCAAGCTAGAGGAAAAACGGCATTACGCTATTGCAATAATCTAGCAGATTGGGGTGCGTTAGCCGTACCCTGCGGGAAGCAAGCTACGCGGAGCGTCTCGTAGAGAAGGCTTTGTTTGGCGTTCGCTCCGCGTCTCGTAGAGAAGCCATCGCTCTTCATATATTGCAAACATAGCGAGAATGAGAATTATTATTCTCATTATGAGATAGAATAAGTATCATTGTCAATACGCAAGCGTCTTTTAAAAGGGGAGAAAATAGTGTTCCCGAATCGTGTAGTAAATAAAACAGGCAGACAAAGAAGCGGCATTTTATACTTAGTTGCTTTCTTACTGTTAACAGGTGCTGGATGTAGCCAAGCAAACACCAATCAGGCTACAAATCCGGAACAGTCACCTTCGCAAACAGGCAAAACTAAGGTCGTGACAACATTTCTACCGATGTATATATTTACCAAAGCAGTGACTGGAGATGCCGCAGATGTAGAAATATTAGTGCCACCGGGTACAGAAGTGCATGAATACCAGGCTACACCGAATAACGTGAAAGCGATCGCGACTGCAAATGTATTGGTAAAAAACGGCTTGGGTTTAGAACAATTTCTCGAAAATACAGTAAAAAATGCCCAAAATCCTAAATTAGCTCAAATTGATGCAAGCATTAATATTAAACCCTTAAATGAAATTTCTCCCGTAGAAAAAACCGCCAAAGAACAAGAACACGAACACGCTGAGGGAAACCCCCACGTCTGGTTAGATCCAGTTTTGGCTAAACAGCAAGTTATCAATATTCGAGATGGTTTAATTGCTGCTGACCCGGCAAATAAAGCCACTTATGAAGCGAATTCAGCAAATTATATCAAACAATTAGAAACTTTAAATAACGAATTTGAACAGACTTTAAAAAAGACTCCTAACTGTACCTTTGTCACCTTTCATGATGCATATCCATATCTAGCACAACGCTATAAACTCAAACAACTTGCTGTAGTAGAAATTCCTGAAGATCAACTTACACCAGCAGATGTGCAAAACGCAGTTAATGCAGTCAAAAAGTATAAAGTTAAAGCTTTGTTTAGTGAACCAGGAGTAGATAACAAATTGCTAATTAGTCTTTCTAAAGATTTGAATTTGACTTTACGTACCCTAGATTCTTTGGAAACTGGTAAAACAGATCCGCAGTATTATTTTCAAGCGATGAAAGCTAATTTGCAAACTTTAGAAACTGCTTGCAAGTAGAGACGCGAAATTTCGCGTCTCTACAAATTAGGAGTTAAAAAGACTCATAATTGAGCGCTTAGTATTGTGCCTGTTAAGAACATTCAGATAATGGACTAATAACTAATGACTAATGATATTCCTGTTTTAAAAGTAGAGGGATTAACTGTATATCAAGGCAAAACAACTGCCGTGAGAGATGTTTCTTTTGAATTATTGCCACAAACAAATACAGCCATAGTTGGTCCCAATGGTGCGGGTAAAAGTACTTTAGTACAAGCGATTTTAGATTTGATTCCGCGCAGTAGTGGCACAATTGAAATATTTGGTCACCCAATTACAAGATTAGGGCATTTACGTCATCAGTTGGGTTATATGCCGCAAAATTTCATATTTGACCGCAGTTTTCCGATTTCTGTTAGTGAATTGGTAGGACTGGGATGGGTGAAGAAAGAGGACAAGGGGGACAAGTCATTTTTTCATAGGTTGTGGAAACAAGACTCGGAAAAATCAGTAGCAGTAGCAAAAGCTTTGCGACGAACTGATGCTTACCATGTGCGGAATCAAGCTATTGGGACTCTTAGTGGTGGTCAATTAAAGCGAGTGTTGCTAGCTTATTGCTTAGTGATACCAAGGAGACTGTTGGTATTAGATGAAGCTTTTGCTGGGGTCGATGTACAAGGTGCGGCGGATTTTTATGCTTTGTTGAATGAATTAAAGCAGGAAGAGGGTTGGACGGTGTTGCAGATTTCTCATGATATTGATATGGTAAGTCGGCATTGCGATCGCGTTCTTTGTCTCAATCAAACTATTGTTTGTACTGGAAAGCCAGAAATTGCTTTATCACCAGAAAATCTGTTAGCAACATACAGTCCTCTTTTCAGTCGCTACCATCATCAGCACAACTAAAGGATGAAGTGTCTTCAAAGTAGCGTCTTTGGAGGAGAAGGATGAAATATAAAGTGTGATTTATCCTTTAGACTTTATCCTTCATCCTTCTCATCAAGGTGTTCTGCAACAGCTTGGTAAAGATGGAAAACATGGCTGTCGTGAAGTTGATAGAAAACATTGCGACCTTGTTTGCGATAACTGACCAAGCGCATTGCTCGTAAGTTTCGCAATTGATGAGAAACAGCAGATTCACTCATTTCTAATAATGCAGCTAAATCGCTGACGCAAAGTTCTTCTTTAGCTAAAACAGAGAGAATTCGCAAGCGATTAGCATCCCCTAAAAAGCTAAAAAATTCTGCCATGCGTTGGGCTTTATCGCTACTAATAAGCCATTCTTGTAGGGGTTGCACATTATCATCATTTATCTCGTCTTTCGGGTCATTGTGTATATCTTCTGTATTGGGAAGAGAATCAGTGACAATATAAGCAACAGTATTTTTGGCTGACATAGCGTGAAAAATTAAAGTGCAATTACTTTAGGAGTCGAAACATTATATACTTCCAGTATAACTGTTACAAAGTATAAGAAATTACTAATGTATTTAAGCGATGATTGTCTGTTAAGTTGGCTAGCTATCATCAATCGTAATGACTTAGTGACGTTGTTAGAATTTCCCTTCATGCAACGTGCGATCGCTGGTGCTGTTTTAATGGGAATACTTGGCGGTGTTTTAGGTAGTTTTGTCACTTTGCGTTCCTTATCTTTTTTCAGCCATGCTGTTGGTCATGCTGCTTTAGTAGGAGTAGCGTTAGGTGTGCTGCTACAGTTAAATCCTACTTGGATGCTACTACCGTTTACTTTAGTTTTTGGCGTTGTTGTCCTCTACTTGATTGACAAAACCGATTTAGGTAGCGATAGCGTTCTGAGTATTGTCTTGTCAGGAGCATTAGCTCTAGGCGTAATTCTCACTAGCCTGATTCAAGGATATCGCGGCAACTTGATGAGTGTACTGTTCGGCGATATTCTTGCCATCAATACCACAGATTTAATTTTGACACTTTTGGTGCTTGTCTTAAGTAGTATATTCTTACTTTCAAGCCTGCGGCAGCAAATTTTATTAACCCTTAACCCCGCCGTCGCAAAGATTCAAGGCATTCCAGTACAATTGTATCGCTACGCATTTGTAGTATTGCTGTCATTAGCTGTTGCAGTGGCGATTAAAGCCGTCGGCGTTTTACTGGTAAATGCCTTTTTAGTAATTCCCGCTTCCATCGCCAAACTGGTCAGTCATAACTTTAGCCGCTTTCTGGTAATGTCAGTTATTTTCGGCTCCACCACCAGCATCGCGGGCATAATTATATCGGGTCTTTTCAACTTTGCTTCTGGTCCAAGTATTGTTCTTGTGCAGTTTATCGTATTTGTAGGTGTTTTTAGCTGGGTCAAGTTGACTATGAAAGCTGCATAAATTTTTCTTTCCTTCAGGTAGTTGACGAACTCTTATTAGTTTGCTACTATTAGTAATCGTGGCAAGCAAACGCCGCGCCGGGATAGCTCAGTTGGTAGAGCAGAGGACTGAAAATCCTCGTGTCACCAGTTCAAATCTGGTTCCTGGCATAATTTACAACGGAATAAGTAGGTGTCTGCCTACGCGATCGCATATGATCCTTAGTCAAGGTTTAGTCAAGGAAATTTTACGTCCTTTGAGTAACCTAAGACAACCGGTGCATCGGGGCGATCTCTACGATGCATCATTAATTCAAAAGCGCGTTGGTGGTGTCGCTCGTTGATCCAGTGATGGTAAAGTTCGGTGTGAATTTGAGCAGAGTGTCCCATCTGTTGCGCGGCCAAAGACACGTCAAGCCCAAACTCTAAAGTTCTTACAGCCCAACAGTGACGCAAGTCATACGGCTGAAAAGGCAAGTGACGGTGAAACCAAGTTGTAACGGCATGACCGACTTCTGCGTTGGAGCGGTCAAGGTTAACTTTGGGGAGTTTAACCTCTTGCAAGCTGAATTGGTCAAACCATTCCGGGAAACAGGGCCACACCCGTCTTGCACCGGTTTTAGAATTTTCACCAACATTGACGATGTAATCACCACGCGCGATCGCCCCAAAGTCAAGGCGAAAAATTTCATGATTTCGTAGTCCGTAGGTGGCTAACATCCCATACACCCAGCGCCAATCTTCATTCTTAATTTCATAAAAGCGTTGGGCAATGGTTGTGTCGCTGGGTAAGTCGCGGGGTGATACTTTCTTAGGGCTGTACCTCCCAGCGTCTGATTTTAGGTTGATATTAATAAGAGCAAACTTTGCTAGCGCTCCCAGTGCCATACAGGTGCGCTTACGAGTTTTAGTGTCGGGGGCGGTACTCGTTATTACTTTTAAAATAGTTTCACTGCTTAATCCCTCCCATTGTGGAAGTTTGTTAAATACATTCAAATAATCAATCTTCCATGTGGTTTCGGTTTGGTGATTTCGTTGGTGAGTTTCAAAGTAGAATTTTTCAAATTTATCAACCCAGTCTTTGACATAACTAACTGGGGAATCTTCAGTAGTTTTTAAATAAATTTCCCATTTAAACTCTTTGCAAGCAATTAAACCACCTAACTTGTGAGCTTCAGCTTCTGCTCTTTTAAAACCTTCTCTGTTAGCGTAAATGCCAAGATAAAGCCATTGCTGATGCGGTTTAGTTTTGGCAGAATTGGGTTTTGCAGGGAGAGTTGCTCTCAAGTAAAGGCGATTTTTGATTTGACAAACCGCAACACCGATGAGAGC
>CASBQC010000418.1 GCA_949127805.1 Nostocales cyanobacterium PMM_0081 | reverse complement strand
TTGTGGAACCGTTCCCATAACTTGTGGAACCGTTCCCATAACTTGTGGAACCGTTCCCATAACTTGTGGAACCGTTCCAAAAATCCTTAACTGAACTCTATTGCTTTATAAGCCAAATAAACAGCTTCCAAAAAGACATCGGGGACAACGTTTTCTGGTAGCTTTTCTAAGTCGATAATGTCTTGAACTTGCTTAGTCAACTCTAAAGCCAGCTTCATTCTTGCTTTTGTTGACATGACGCCGCGTCTGAGTAAATATTCGCGAATAACGGCAAAATCATCAGGCAATAATGATGATAAATCGGTAACTTGCAGCAAATGTTCATATACTGGCTTTGCTTGTTCGGAAATTGTCAAAGTTGTTGATGCAAGCGGTCTTTGAGTTTGAATGACAATTGTACCGGCGGCTAAATCACCTAAGCGCTTTTCCCTATTATTAAAGATAATAAATAAAGCACCAAGATAGAAAAACTCATCAATCGGTCTAAGTAAAGCCCGTAATGTTGTTTGTTGCAAACCTACAGGTCTACCATCATCTCGAACAACGCGAATTTTGGCAAAGCGTTTGCCGGGGGTTTGACCATGCCATAAAGTTTCAAAGAAGACAAAGTAACCTGTGTAAATAGCAAAGCTGGTAATGAGTGCGATCGCTATTAACCATAAACTCACCTGTTTGCCAAATATCCCCTTCCACAAATCCCCTAACTGCACAGCAAGCGTCACCCAGATAAGAAGAAACAGCGTCATTATCGCACCCAAAACGAGATAATCAATTATCAATGCCCAAGCGCGATTACCGATGCCGGCAAGAGTAAATTCTAGTTCTACACTTTCTGGTGTGCGAAATTTAATTTTGTTGAATAAGTGCATAGCAATTTTTGTACTAACGTTTAAATATCTCTGTCTCGTAACTTCAATCCCATCCCTTCCCGACGACTCCGCAAGTCATAATAAATCACTCCTTTGATTGACTGCCAAAAGGGTACAATAAACGCAGCACTTATTAAACCAATAATTAGACTCACCAGTGGCGAAAGAAAAGCGTAACTGGGATTTTCTTGAGTTGAATACGTTATAATTGCCTGAATAATAGTACTCAGAATAGTAAAGGGAATTTGTATCGGTATCGTAATTAAATAACCCACTAATAAAATCGCGACAATTCGCCAAGCATGTCCTTTTGTTAATTCCCAACTGCGACCAATCGTCGAGGTTCCATCAACATTGTCTTCAATAGCAAGGGGAACTTCAACTAGAAAAAAGCGAGCTTGTACCCAAAGCATAGCAACAAAAAAAACTGGTATCAAAATGAGTGTTAACAGAGAAACAATCAGAATAGTAGTTGCATTTGGGGTAACACCTGCGGCGATACTGCCAGCAAAAAAAACGGTAACAATCCCGATAATAATAGAAAAGGGAATTATTAAAGCTATGCCAATTCCAAACATTAACAAACGCATAATTAAAAATTGCCACATGCGCGAATTGACAATTCTGCGACCTTGTTCAATAGATTCCGGTTGATCCACCAATTCACCAAAAGCTAACCGGGATATTAAAGCTAAAATTGCTGCAAATTTTGCCCAACCATAAATTGGTACAAATATCCACAAATAAGCGTTAAATGCCAGTTTAATATAAGATTTGAGGTGAGAACGATATAACCGCATTCCGGCACTGACGACATTACCGAGGCTAAGTGGTTGTATTGTTCCGGGAGAATCGTGATTAAGAGACATAATGTCAAATTCTCTTGTAAAGTAAGTTCTAGATTTGAAGCTATCTTAAGATAACTTCAATTAAGTATTCCCAAAGTTTATGAATATTCAACGTTGGATTTCTCGACGAGAACCAAACTGGCAGCGTTTAGATGCTTTATTAAGACAAGTAGAAAAAAAAGGAATCAAGTCACTGCAAGCAACGGAAATTAGAGAGTTAGCGAGTTTATACCGTTCAGTAGCGGCAGATTTAGCTCGTGCCCAGACTCAGAAAGTAGGCAATACTTTGACGCAAAGTTTACAATTTTTGACAACTCGCGCTTATACGCAAATTTATCAGGGTTCAAGACGACAAGAATGGCAAGCAGTGGTAGAATTCTACCGTTGGGGATTACCAGCAGTGGTGCAGGAAACATTTTTATATATTGCCACAGCCACAGCTACTTTTCTGCTAGGAGCGCTAATTGCTTGGTGGTATGCGTGGCAAGATCCCACCTTTATATCACTTCTCGCCCCGGAAAGTTTAATTACCCAGGTGCGAGATGAGCATAAATTGTGGATGGGGTCAATAGTCGGAATTGAACCTTTAGCATCAAGTAATATTACGATTAATAACTTATCAGTATCCTTTGGGGCGATCGCTGGTGGCATGACAGCGGGAATTTACACCACATTCTTATTATGGTTTAATGGCTTATTAATTGGTACTCTTGCCACCTTAGTCGGTCAAAATAATCTTGCTTATCCCTTTTGGGCATTTGTATTTCCCCACGGTTCCCTAGAATTACCCGCTATCTTTTTTGCTGGTGGTGCAGGTTTTTTACTCGCTAGAGCAATTTTATTTCCCGGAAAATATAGCCGTCGTGACGCACTCAAATTTTACGGTTCTTTGGGGGTACAACTACTATTTGGCATTATCCCAATGTTGATAATTGCTGGTACTATCGAAGGCTTTTTTTCTCCCAATCCTAACATCCCAAATCCCTTAAAATATCTCGTGGGAATGACTTTATTTGTACTTTTAGTAGCCTATTGCAGCCGCAAGCGGGGATCTGGTTTTTCACGAATGATTTAGGATTACTATAGACATCAACGGAATTTAAATATGCGTTATCCAGAACCCCTAGAGACGTAGCACTGCTACGTCTCTACATTGTTTTTCACGTCTATGTCTTAGGACTTACGCACTCCTTTAGGGAAAAACGTAGACGCAAAGCGGCTTGCCGTAGGCTACTGCACTACTATCGCAGAGGACGCAGAGGAATGAGGAAGAGAGAGAATTTTTGCGTAAGTCCTGCTAAAGTTGATTCCGGGCTTTTAGTCGCAAATATTGTTCAACTAATTTATCTGTAATCTGATTAGCTGGTGCATCAAGTACTAATACACCTCTTTGCTTCAACTGTGCAAAGGCAACTCGACGTTGTGCTAATAAATCTAAGGCAACAGCACGGTTATAAGTCTGTGTAACATTTTCACTGGAGGTGTGCGCTAAATTATCAACTTCGGGGTCGCGTAAGGTGACGCAAAACGGCAGATAGCGCGGTGCAAGTTTGCTGAGTGCGGCGAGAAGTTCGGCAGAGGCTGTGACATCAACTATATCTGTAATGACCACTACAAGCGCCCTGCGGGTTTGTTGTCGCACAACATTGGTGACTGCACCTAAATAATCAGATTCTAGTAATATCGGTTGAATGGGAGTCAAGCGATCTATGAGATGACCTAAATGATGTTGTCCGCGTTCTGGGGGAATCCACGTATGTATTTGGCGGTCAAAGACACCAACACCGACGCGATCGCCTCGATGTAAACCTGCCAAAGCTAAGGACAATGTTGCATTCAAACCCCAATCAAATCGCTGCAAACCTTGCACTTTTGCTGTCATCAACCGTCCGCGATCGAGTAAAATGAATAAGGTCTGCTCTTGTTCTGGTTCCAAAACCCTCACTAATGGTGATGCATTTCCATACCCTCCTACACGACGTGCGGTAGCTTTCCAATCAATAAACCGCAAATCGTCTCCTGTGCGATAGTTTCGCAATTCAGCAAACTCTGTCCCCATACCCGATTGCCGTTGACGCATGGAACCGGATGATTGTAGTGTCAAACGAATTGAAAGCGATCGCAAGCCAATTAAATCAGGATAAACCTTAATTTTTAAACTTTGCGGAATCTTCCAATCATCCCACGCTAAACCCCAAAGTCCCAATTGTCGCACCTGAATATCACCCCAAGAAAATTCTCCTCGCTGCGTCGGCTTAACGGTATAATTTAATTCTTGGGTGCTGTCACTCTCCACAGCAGCGCGAATTTTTGATGTTGATACACCAAACCCTGTTGGGTAATAATCGCGGATGAGAATTACGGCGTTTGTGTTACTTTTTACCGTCAGCACCACCGGGTTATCGCGTCCAATTGATAGTCGTGGTGGTAAGTCGCGTTTTATTTCTACACGGTGACGACGCGATCGCTTACCATCTACAATCATTAAAGCCAAGATTATGACATCAAATAGTAAAGCGATCGCGATGCTACTTGATATATTAAGAAACATTGCGACAATTGGCGCGATCGCAATTCCCGAAACTAATAACAAATAAACTCTTCTTGTAGGAACCATCTTTTAAAGGATGAAGGATGAAGGATGAAGGATGAAGGATGAAGGATGAAGTATGAAGTATGAAGGATGAAGGATGAAAGATGAAGGATGAAAGATGAAGTATGAAGGATGAAGGATGAAGGATGAAGGATGAAGTATGAAGGATGAAGGATGAAGGATGAAGGATGAAAGATGAAAGATGAAGTTATGAACGCTGATTTTTTTTGGTACGGACAATGATGGTAGTGATGACTGCTATTATTTCTTGGGTTTCACTTATCAGCAATGTTAAACGTTGATTCGGAACAATTTCTGATTTAGCTAAAAGACGAAGCCAATATAAGCTTTCTCTAGCTTCTTTTTGAGCAATGCTGTACTTGTGAATAAAATCTGCTCTGCTTTCTCCCGATTGAGCTTCCTCAATATTAGCCCCAATTGAAGTTGCTGCTCTGAGATATTGTTTCCCGATGATATAACCAGCTTGCTCTTTTTGTTCTTGCAAAAATTGATATAACTTAATTGCTCGTAAAGCATATTCAAATGAACGCTCCCGAATATCCCAAGGTTTTTCCTTCTCCTGACTCATTTATCTTTCATCCTTCATACTTCATCCTTCATACTTCATACTTCATCCTTCATCCTTTATTCTTTATCTTGGTACTGACACCTTATTAATAATTGAGGCGATCGCTGCATCAATTTGCAAACCATCCAGCATTGCTTCTGGTTTCAAAATGAGACGATGACGCAGCAAAGGTGCTGCAACTGCTTTAACATCATCTGGGGTAACAAAATCTCTTCCAGCTAACCACGCAGTCGCTTGAGATGTCTGCAACCATGCACCGGTAGCACGAGGAGATGCACCCAAAGCTAAATCGGGATGTTGACGTGATGCTTTAACTAATGCCAAAAGATAATCAATAATGGCTTCCGATACTTTAACTTCTTTTACCGCTTGTCGCGCCTCTAATATTTCGCTTACCGTTGCGACTGATTTCAAACGTGCAATATCCAAGCGTCGTGCTGCAAAACCCGCTTGACGATTCAGCAACATTTGCTTTTCCGCAGCTTGATCCGGGTAATCTACCACCAACTTAAATAAAAACCTGTCTAATTGCGCTTCTGGCAAAGGATAAGTTCCCTCAAATTCTAAAGGATTTTGGGTTGCGATTACCCAAAATAAATCTGGCAAAGGTAAACTTTCACCATCTAGCGTTACCTGCATTTCTTCCATTGCTTCAAGTAGCGCTGCTTGTGTTTTCGGGGGAGTGCGATTAATTTCGTCAGCTAATAACACCTCTGTAAATACTGGTCCTTTTTTGAGGGTAAAATTGCGACTATTCAAGTCAAAAATATTCGTACCAGTAATATCTGATGGTAAAACATCCGGTGTCAGTTGAATTCGGCGAAAGTCGGCTTCAATCAATTGTGCCAGCACTTTCACCAAAAGTGTTTTACCAGTTCCCGGTACTCCTTCCAAAATAATGTGTCCACCCGCTAACAATGCTATTAATATTTGTTGTATTAGGGTAGATTGTCCGACAATTATACGATTTAGTCCTTGTTCAAGGGGAGTTAAGACAAGATGGTTATTCATATCGTTATTTATAAAGAACTTACGCTTTCTGAATGTAAAACGAACCGCACTCTTACGCAGAGTACACAGAGTTTGGGAGAGTTTAAGAGAGTTTTTGCATCAATCCTACTTATAAAGAACCCACGCAAAAGCGCAAAGACTCTAAAAACTACTTTGCGCGAAACTAATAGACATCGACGGAATTTAAATATGTGTTATCCCGAATCGGTAGAGACGTAGCACTGCTACGTCTCTACATTCGTTTCCACTTTCTATATCTAATAATAACGGCGTACAGATTGCCATTTACCCAACCAGCTTATCAAGTCTCGCTCACTCATGGGTTGTTGTCGAGATTGTACTTTCAATACTGCTTCTAATTCTGCCGCAGTCGTGCCTGTTTTCTCTACCCAAGCGTCTATCAAAGTTTGATGTTCGATAGGTACTTGCCCTAATCCTAAGGCTTTTTGGAGTTGCAGTTGTTCTTGTTTGCCTACCATCTCAACAACAAAGTCGTTTTTATCGGCTTTTAGCAAGACTCCTGCTAAAGCTTGGATGTATGCTTGGCTATTGTTAATTTCTGGTGTATCGTCAGTTTCTGGTTTACCAAAGCGGCGATTTTGTGCCCAAATTAACACCCCAAGGAAGGCGATCGCCTGCACTAACATTGGTAATAAAGGAGTTTTCGCCAAATAACTAAATAAGTCTTTTTCACCTTCACTTTTTCTGACGCTGGCATCTTTGTAGCCGTGGATATATTCATCTACAAATAATATGTTACCTTTATTGCTGACTAAATCAGCTAAATACTGGAAATTACTTAAATTATCTTGATAAGCATTAGCTGCTAAATAAGGAGTTGTCGCAAAAATCGCTTTTCCTTTACCGTACTTTCGTTTCCAGACAACCGCACCAAAGCGATCGCCTAAATCAACTTCTTCCCCTTTTTCCAATTCCCGCCGCCTTCCGGTATCAATCTTTACATCACCAAACGGTGATTTTTGCAGTGTGCTAAACTTGGCTGCTGTAACTTGCTCCCGCGCACCTAAAATTATCAAATTATTGCCTTTTTCTAACCATTTTTGCTCTTGAGGCGAAATAATAGGTGTTTCTAGGTAGCTGTTTACTTGTAAAAGAGTCACAGGACGTGTTTGTGTCTCTAATTCCTTAAAAGGCTTTTGCCAGCGCACAATAGAATGCTGTTGTTGCATAAAAGCATACCACGCGCCATAGCCATCGGGAGCGAGATTATAAGTAGAACCAATATTAACTTTACTATTGCTGGGAGCAGCGATTAAACTAATTAAGATTATGACCGAAGCGGCGATCGCTCCAAACCAAACAACGCGATTTGAGCGTTTCATATTCAATAGAAGACAGTTAGTGGATAGGGGTTAGGTGTTAGCAATTTCCCGATATGCTTGGTGACACTGCTGATAATTTTCGCTTCCTATCTCAGTATTACCAAAGCATAATTGCTCGTGGGTGGTAATCAAAGTTTCATAAGGCTGCATCGGAGTGACTTTATATTCTAGTAATTGCAGATATTCTCCATCAGTCCGGCTACGTTTGTGGAGCACGATGCTAGTATTATGTAAGTGTTGCAACATCGCCAAATAAAGACAACGGCAAGCCTCACGGTAATTATTTTGATGATAGAGTTCTTGCGATCGCGCCAACCACCCAGACACTGACAAATCAGTGTCGCCGATTTTTAAGAGAGAATTAGCAATATTTCTGGCTCTAAGCCTTGCATACAAATAAGGGCTAAATACTCGCCACAATCGCCAACCTAACCAAATTAAAAACAAAGCTAGTAAAAGCCAAAAAACAAAGTTCAGCAACTTACCCAGCCAAGAATTATCAATCGACCATCCATCAGGCAATTGTGGAAAATCCAGTTTCAAGCGAGACAATTGGTACTCCACCCATTCTCCCACCTGTTGCCGCAATACAGACAACTGCCAACTCCAACTTGTTTTTTCAAACATATTCTGCTTCACATAGGAGGGAATGGGGAATAGGGAAAAGCCCAATTCCCAATTCCCAATTCCCAATTCCCAATTCCCAATGACTATTGACTATTGACTGTTGCTTGTTTTGTTGTATCATTACCGAGCCTATGGCAACAGCGATCGCACCAAGGGCAAGAAATCCCAAATCCCAAGCTAACTGATTTGGACCTGGTTTAACATGATGGATACCGAGAATTTGATGATCGATTAATCCTTCAACCAGGTTGAATAATCCAAAACCGATGAGCAAAGACGCGATCGCTTTTTGATGACCAACGAACATCATCGCGTCCTCCAGCACGCCATAGCAATACTACTCCGACGACAGTCATCACCCAGTCTAATGCGTGAAACAATCCGTCCCAAAGCATGTTTAAATCTATACTGGAGATTGTTGTCAGCGGTCGAACACTACTGAGCATGTGATGCCACTGAAGAATCTGATGTAGGACGATGCCATCGAAGAATCCTCCCAGACCAATACCAAGGACAATCCCGGCTGTAATCAAAGGTGATTGTCGGTTGCTTGTCTCACTATGAGCCACAATATCAAACCTTATAGACAGACTTGGTTACACAATATAACTGTCTTCAGAGAGATTTCCTCTCCCTAGAGGCAAGTACTGCTCTTTAATTTCAATTAAGTACCTGACAGGGGAGGATCTATAGGCATGATGGAAATTGATACATAATCATACCAATTTTCAAATGACTATTTACTTTTACAAGGTTTGGGAGCCTTACGGCTGTTTTTCTAACTTTTCTCCCCACGGAATCGAAATCCGGGGTACTTACTGGTCAACGGTGGAACATTATTATCAAGCCCAAAAGTTTGTCGGCAGCGTGGATGCAGTAATTATACCTTTAATTTCTGCTGCCGAGACACCAGAACAAGCTGCTGCCTTGGGACGCTGTAGCACGCGAAAACTTCGTTCTGATTGGGATGCAGTCAAAACTCAAGTTATGCGCGAAGCTGTACTCAAAAAGTTTCTCACTCATGCCGAAATTAGAGAAACTCTGCTGACTACAGGCGATAATTTACTTGTAGAAAACTCCCCTAACGATTATTTCTGGGGCTGTGGTGAAGATAAAACTGGTGAAAACTATCTAGGTAAAATCCTCATGAGTGTGCGTGAGGAAATCCGCAACTTAGTGTCTTTATCAGTAATTTCTGATTAGCTTAATTATACTTTTTAACAAAAAAATAAGTACCTGAATTGTGAGAGGGGAATGGCAACTTTCCCCTGCTAATATTGAAGTATATTAGTTATATTTACAGCTTTTTTGTCTTCAATCAATCTGAAAAAAGTAAATATTTATACGTAATTATTACAACATACAGCGTATTTCCGGTAAATGAGGTACATGCATAAAACCGAAAATATTGTAGAGACTACCAAGTGCTACGTCTTTACCTGTACCCCTTAAACATGCAAACT
Source organism: Nostocales cyanobacterium PMM_0081 (assembly GCA_949127805.1). Lineage (GTDB taxonomy): Bacteria > Cyanobacteriota > Cyanobacteriia > Cyanobacteriales > Nostocaceae > Hassallia. The sequence goes on along the minus strand of CASBQC010000418.1, from coordinate 26,062 downwards.
GCTGTAAATTTTGAAATAAGAGTAATAAAGATTAGGGTGCGGCTCTTGCGAAAGTACGGTATAGTTTGGAAGAAGAAAAATGACAGGCTTGTCAGAGTAATATTTTGAGCAAATAACCAGGTGCGGTTCGATTAGAAGCGCGAAGCGATCGCCCGGGCATCGCCTCTCGTAGCGATCGCTGATGGAATTTATCGAAAAATTGGGTTTAAAACCCCGTCCTTATAGGACGGCTTTATATTTACTAGCATTGCATCTGCCACTAAATATGTTAAAATAGTGGAATGCTAACCATGAATTACCGCTATCGAATCTATCCCAACATCACTCAAGAACAGTCACTCAAAGAGTGGATGGATGTTTGTCGCGTTGCCTATAATTACGGGCTGCGGGAAATTAAGGATTGGTGCAAAAGCTGAGTGCGATTCGTTGATTGGTGAATCACGGTATCCAGTCCGTAAATAACTAATCCAGCCCGACAGCAGATTACTGTCATTATAGGCTGAACTCTCGGTCAGATGTAGGTGAAAGTCCTACCATTCAGACTCAGAATTGACTCCTTACCTGCCCATACCGAACAAGCTCGGTTCTTGTAGAGTAAAGCTGGGAACAGGGCGCAATCAGACAGCCGTTGCGGGTTGACACTGGCGCGGCAGCTTTTGGGGGGAATCTTCCCCCCAAAACGTGCCTTGCTAATAGGGAGTTCCTATGATGAAACAGAGCCTAGAAAAGTGACCTATTGCAGAGCAGGGCGTAACAAAAAAAACCCTGACTTAACTGGAGAATTCAATTCCCGCCGTCGTTCGGCTAAGAGCGGCAAGAGTCCAGGGAATCCAGTGGTCAAATTGGCTACATCTAACGGAACAATCAATCTCTCCGAGGGAACGAATAAAAACGATTTGTGAGTCTTGGGGCAGTCGAACCCCAGGTAGGCTAGACGAGAAGCGGAAATCTCACAAGTCGGGTAGGACGCAACGTAATTGTTGCGAGGTGTTCAGAACACACAAACCAGAGAAGAGAAAATGATTAGACACAGTTACAAAACTAGTGAATCTTGGAAAGCTTTACCTTGGAAGAAACTCCGACGTAACCTTTTCCGCCTTCAAAAGCGCGTGTTTAAAGCTGTTCAAGTTGGGGACAAGCGGAAAGCGCGGTTTCTCCAAAAGCTTATTCTAAAATCCACCTCGGCTCGATTTCTTGCAATAAGACAAGTATCTCAGCTAAACGCTGGTAAAAAGACGGCTGGTATTGATGGTAAAAAATCCCTCTCATTTGAAGAACGCTTCAACCTTGAAGAACTACTGAGAATGAACAGTGGAAATTGGAAGCATCAAGGACTACGAGAAATTCCCATCCCCAAAAAGGACGGAACAATCAGAATGCTTAAGATACCAACCATAGCAGATAGAGCTTGGCAATGCCTTGCAAAATACGCACTCGAACCAGCACACGAAGCCATTTTCCACGCCAGGAGTTATGGGTTCAGAACTGGGCGCTCTGCCCACGATGCTCAAAGGTACATCTACAATAACCTACGCTCTTTCTGCAACGGAATAGAAAAACGAGTAATTGAACTCGATATTGAAAAGTGCTTCGATAGGATTAACCACTCAGCAATAATGGACGAACTCATCGCCCCCAAAGGCTTAAAACTCGGTATCTTCCGATGCCTCAAGGCGGGAGTTAACCCAGAATTCCCCGAACAAGGTACACCTCAAGGGGGAGTAGTTAGCCCACTACTAGCTAACATTGCACTCAACGGGATTGAGAGTATACACAGATACCATGAGAACAGAAGCCAGAGAATCACTGACAAAACCCCAGCCAGTGATATCATCGAGCCATCAATCCGATACGCGGATGATATGGCTATTATACTCCGACCCGAAGACGATGCGAGAGAAATACTTGAAAGAATCAGCGAGTTCCTCCGTAAACGCGGAATGAATGTAAGCCAAAAGAAAACCAAAATTACCGCCGCGACAGATGGGTTTGATTTCCTCGGCTGGAACTTCAAAGTTCAGAGCAATGGAAAGTTCAGAAGTATCCCTTCAGTGGATAATTTCAAAGCGTTCCGTAAGAAAGTAAAACACATCGTCAACAACTCGAATTATGGTGCTACCACAAAGGCTGAGAAATTAGCCCCGGTAGTTAGAGGTTGGAGAAACTACCACAAGTTCTGCAAGATGGACGGGTCAAAGTTCTCACTTTGGTTTTTAAATCACAGAGCATACACGGTATTTAACAAGGAAACTAAGCAAACACGCTACACCAGCGAGGAGCTAGTTAAAAAGGCATTCCCAACAGTTTCCTACTCCGAAAACAAACACGTCATGGTTCAAGGAATAAAATCCCCCTATGACGGAAATACAGCCTACTGGAGCGAACGTAACAGCAAGCTCTACGACGGTGAAACCTCTATTGCTCTGAAAAAGCAAAACCATAAATGTGCTTCCTGCGGTCTGAAATTCATTGATGAAGAAAAGGTACATTTGCACCACATCGACGAAAATCACGCCAACTGGAAGAAAAATAATCTTGAAGCAATCCATGAGAGCTGCCACGATTACAGACACATGAGCAAAAGCGCAAGCTGAGAACATCGGGAGCCGTGTACACAGAAATGGGTACGCACGGATCTAACTGAGAGGTGCGGGGAATAATATCCTCCATCGACTCAACCAAATGTATGGTTGACAGATGCTCGATCAGTCATGAGTACATCATGGCTGCCAACAGTCCTTTTCCTAGCGAAGTGAATCAGCTTAATGCCTTGCCAAACGCTAAAAAGGTATTTCCTCGATTGGGTGAAGTACCAAGCCAAGTTTTGCAGCAAGCTATCAAACAATTGCACCGAGCATGGGATGGGTTTCAAAAAATTGGGCATGGATTCCCCAGATTTAAAAAGTTTGGGCAATTCAAGTCTTTGTTGTTTCCCCAGTTTAAACAGAATCCAGTGCAGGTGCAAAGCCTGCCGACCTGTCGTATAAGAGTGGCGAGCTTTGCGGTACATATTGCCTTGCCCAAACTGGGGTTGATTCCAATTAACTTGCATCGCCCAATCCCAACAGGATTTGTGGTTAAGCAAGTTCGGATAATTAACAAAGCGGATATTTGGTACGCTGACATCAATATCCAATGTGATGTTAACGTTCCTGATCCAATGCCTCATGGTCATCCAATTGGGGTAGACGTTGGACTTGAAAAGTTTTTGGCAACTAGTGACGGCGTTCTTGTCAAGTCGCCTAAGTTCCTGAGAGTGATGCAAAGTAAGCTGAAATTGCTGCAACGCAGACTGTCTAGGAAAAAGAAGCGCTCTAATAATTACGAGAAGCAACGCATTAAAGTTGCTAGGCTGCACCACAGTATTGACAATACTCGCAAGGATTTCCACTTCAAGCAAGCTCACGCCCTTTGCGACGCTGGCGATATGGTCTTCATGGAAGACCTGGATTACCGAACTCTTGCCAAGGCGATGTTTGGCAAACAGATGCTTGATGCTGGCTTTGGACAATTCCGAACTATCACCAAGTACGTTTGTTGGAAGCGGGGTAAATTCTTTGGGGAAGTTAACGCGTCGTGTTCTTCTCAGGAATGTCCTGAGTGTGGTGCAACTGTTAAAAAAGACTTGAGCGTTAGAGTACATCATTGTCAAGATTGTAACTACACAACTGATAGGGATGTGGCTAGTGGACAAGTAATTAGAAATAGAGGAATAGAACTGCTGTAGTACCGATGGGCAGTCGGGAATCCAAAACGCCTATGCAGACGATTTGCCAGGGATTGAGATATCTCAGTCTAGGTCAAAGTCGAAAACCCGCAAGGGAGCAACTAGGAAAACTAAGAAGTGATTCTTAGAAGCCCCGTCCGCGACGGTCGGGGTCATGTCACATTTAGGTAGAGTTAGTGGATAGTGGTTAGTGGTTAGTGGGGAATGGCGAATTGGGAACATCGATTATGGGGAATTGGGAACGCGGTAATCAGTTCTGAAAGCGTAGATAACTCTTGACTGTTGACTCTTAACCATCAACCAAACAACCAACAACACTCCCACCAACAACTAACCACCAACAATTAACAACTAACTAAACTATGCAATTTATCGATCAAGCAAACATTGAAGTTCAAGCGGGCAAGGGTGGCGATGGTATTGTTGCCTTCCGTCGGGAGAAGTATGTACCAACTGGTGGTCCCTCTGGTGGAAATGGGGGACGCGGCGGTTCGGTGATTTTCACGGCTGTGGAAAATCTGCAAACTCTCCTAGATTTCCGATACAATCACCGCTTTGCGGGAGAAAATGGGGCACGTGGGGGACCAAATAACTGCACCGGTGCAAATGGCAAAGATTTAACTGTCGAAGTTCCCTGCGGTACGGCTATTTATGATGCGGAAAGTGGCGAACTGTTGGCAGATTTAATTGAGCAAAACCAGACTTTTGTGGTAGCTAAAGGTGGTAAAGGTGGCTTGGGAAATCAACATTTCTTGAGCAACCGCAACCGCGCTCCAGAATACGCCCTCCCCGGATTAGAAGGGGAACTCAGGCAGCTGCGTCTGGAGTTGAAACTGTTAGCAGAAGTGGGAATTATTGGGCTACCAAATGCAGGAAAATCGACTTTGATATCAGCTTTGTCGGCAGCGCGTCCGAAAATTGCTGATTACCCGTTTACTACTTTAATACCGAACTTGGGTGTTGTCAGGAAACCGAGTGGCGATGGTACGGTTTTTGCTGATATTCCCGGATTAATTGAAGGTGCTTCTGGTGGTGCGGGGTTGGGACACGATTTTCTGCGTCACATTGAGCGCACGCGGGTACTGTTGCATTTGATAGATGCTACCAGTGAAGATGTAATAGGCGAATATAAAACGATTAAGAAAGAGTTACAAGATTACGGACGAGGTTTACCAGAGCGATCGCTTGTTTTAGCCCTGAACAAAATTGATGCGGTAGATCGCGAAACTGTAGATTTGGAAGCCTTAGCTATGCAACTTAATCATCTATCCTTTGCACCGGTTTTCTTGATTTCCGCTGTTACCGGCGCTGGGTTACAGCCAATGTTACAAGAAATTTGGCGAGTTCTTGATGAACTTAATGCGGTGGAACAAATGGAGGTGTTGAGATAATGTATTGACACTCCCCTGCCTAAAGGCGAGGGGATTCTTTAAGAGGTTGAGCCGTATCTCTTAAAGTTCCGATTGTCGTTCGATTGATACTCGTTTAAATCAAAAAGATTTAACTGAATTCCAACATAACCGTAGGCTTGGTTCTTGGGCACAACTCCATAGGTTGTTCTCTCCACAAGCGTGACTTTCCCGCTGTCCGCAGGTAGGGAAGTTTTATTTTTTGGGTATTCCAAACCCACCTTTTTAGCTATTTTTCTAGAAGCCGCAGTATCAGCATGGTCAACGTGTCCGCACTTAACACAAAGATACTTTTCTCCATCCCGATTTGCTTTATCAATGTGTCCACATTTGGGACATTCTAAACTAGTATTTTTTGGGTCAACCGCAATAACATGCTTACCACACTTAACTGCTAACCAAGCTATTTTATTGAAAATATCTCCCCAACCACAATCTAAAATAACTTTGTTGAGTCCGGTTTTTTGAGCGGCTTTATTCTTTAAATAACCACCTTTACCATCGTGTTTTGGTTTGGCTCGTTTAACCATATTCTTAATTTTCAAGTCTTCACGAGCTATCACGTCAGCCACTTTTACAATCTGATTTGCAACTTGCCAGTTATAACCGTCACGTTTTTGAGAGATTTTATGACTTTGAACAGCTAACTTTTTAAATGCTTTTCTCTTATTTTTAGAACCAGTTTGTTTACGGCTGATTGCACGTTGTCTAATAGCTATTCGTCGAACTGTCTTTTTGTTGGTAGTGAATTTTTTGTTTTCAATAAAGCTACCATCCGATAAAGATACTAGCTTGTTTACTCCGACATCAATACCAACTACTGATTTAGCTTTACTTAAGTCAGATAATTCTGGTAGTGTGTTGGGTATTTCTACTAGAATCGAAATGTACCAACTATTTGCTACACGTTTTATTGTGCAAGTTTTAGTTTTATTTATAATTGTTAAATCACGGCTATTATGGAATTTTACATCCCCAATTCCCGGCAGATAGGCAGTTGCATAGTTTTCTCTAATGTTCTTTAATGTAACTCGACCTGGATTGTACTCAAAAGTATCCAAACGTTTTATGAATACTGGATACCCTCTACCATTCTTCCAAAAGTTATTAAAAGCTGTATCTAATTTAGAGATATTATTTTGAAGAACAGTAGACTCAATAATCGAAAACTGTTTAAAAGTATTTCTCAATTGAGTTGTCACCTTCATTTGGATACCGCCAAGACTATCCCATTTAACAACTTTACTTTTCTCACCAGTCTTTTTATCTACGACTGACGAAAGCTTAGTTGCTAAACTAAAATCTTCAGGGATAACCCCATGTTTTATAATTGGGCAAGTCAAAGGGCAACTAGAACCATATTCAACTTTATCTATTAAATCGCAGTATGCACCATAGACATATGCGATTATCAAATCAGAGTCTTGATTATTAGTTTGGTATCCGTTTGTTCTTTCACGTAATGCAAAGTTACGATGTTTTCTTAAAGTTACCAACCAATCAGAGAGTGTTACCTCCTGAAACAGGTTTGGCAACATTTTGAAATTCCATCTAAAGATGAGCACTGAAGTCCTCACTGCCAATTTACAAACAGTGCGTAAATATAAGCGATAGTTTCCGAAATCACTGTTCGCACACCTTCGCTAGAAATCCACCATTTCTTTGCATTGTAATTGAATGGTTTGGCGGCAATTACTCCAACTTTGATTTCCGGGGCAAGTACTTGTTGAAATATTAGCCAACTTCTGCGAGCATGGGCATCAGAGGTTAACAAATTCATTGATTTTATCGGTAAATTTGAATAAGCTTGCCACTGACGAAGTGCGATCGCAGATGCATGAGTCCGATCCTTAATTACATCAGGTGTAGGCACAACTGTCACTTTTTCTGGTTGTACACCCAGCTTTTTTAAAGTTGCAGCCGCAATTCCTGCAAAAGTCTTATATTCAGCTAGATAAAATCCTCTTTCTACTGGACCTCCTGTGGTGAATATTTGTCGATAGGAACCGTTTTTAAATTCGGTAAATGCTTGTTCTATTCCGTAATCTGTTAGCCATCCTTCGACAACCAAGACATCGGCTTTGATGGGAGAAGTGACGGCGAGAAACGGGTATAAATGAGTAATGCTGAAAAACATTACAGAAATGATTAAAGCGATCGCTATTACCCATCCCGGCGCCGTCAGCGTCCACATTTCTTGGCGTTTTATCAGCCGGATTTTTGGTCTTTTTTGATTTTTACGGTTTTTGATTGACATTAAGCTGTATTTATGCTTTGGCTGTCTTTTCTGCTTTCAAATAAGCAAACACAGATTTGTCACCAATATCCGGAGGAATTTCTTGCACAGCTTTCCGCAAGGCAAATACGACAAACAAAATTGCCCACACTCCTAATAAAACTTGTTCTACTTGAATTGGCAAAACACCTACTAAATGTCCCAGCAGCAGTAAGGGGATTGTAAAGGTTAATACCTTGGTTTCCAAACGATTGAAGCAAAAAGCTTCTTTGAAAAATATACCTGTCAAAGCCGCGAAGATAAAACCCACTCCGAATAAAGTCAGGGGTTGAGTGTAAACAGTGACAGCAAACGGTTGACTGTCAAAATGCCCCACTAGAAATGAAGAAATGCAACCAATCAGCCAGAAAACTTGTAAAGCTCGGTGCAACGGTGCTAAGTAGATATGAATAGTCAGTAAACTTACACCTAAAGCTAGGCTGAAGCAGGTATACAAAGGTGTAATTGCTTGGATGGTAGTTGGGTTGTTGTTGAGTAAAATCAAAGCGCTGGCGATCGCAAAGCTGAGTGCAGCTATTATCAAGCCAGTGCGATAGATAATCACACCAGTGCGATCGCTTTGATTAATTGTAAATTCGCCAAACTGACCTTGATAAACGGATGGTGGCGATTCTGTTAGAGTCATAACAATCTTGGATTTTAATCTATATTTCCTATGCTAGGAGAGATTGTGCAACTTTTTTGCTCGTTGATGTTAGTTAGTCTCTATTCTTGAGAAGTATATCAGTAATAACTCTGAAATTTATCCGTTATTCAGATAACTTTATACTTTTTTTATCAAGATTGTGGCGATGGACTTAGAAACGCAAGATTTTGTGCTTTCTAGTCGATCGCTCAGGGAAAAATTGCTGCGACAGGGATTAGAAGTTCCTGAACCGACCCATTAGGCTAATTGGTAGAATTAAGTGAACGTTAGCGATCGCCCCCATGCGACAAGCCAGCATCCCCAACCTTTTCACCCAATCTTAGAAAAGGAGATTCTCAAATGCCATTAGCTGAACTCATGTCACAAATCCAGAATCTTCCAAAAATTGACAAGCTTCGGCTTATGCAGTTCCTTGCAACAGAACTGGTCAAAGAAGAAGATGCAAACTTCTTTGTTGCCAATCAAGAATATCCTGTCTGGTCGCCCTACAATTGCTCTGAGGCTGCCAATGTTTTAACTTAATTGCGTAATTCCCCAACCTAGCGCCGAAGGCAGGGAGGGGATGTAAGCAAGTCAAAAACGTTAGCGAAGCGGTAGCGAGTCTTCGAGCGTCAACGCCCCGTTGCTAAATTTTACCATAGGTAAAAGAAGCAATGGGGCAGTTGAGTTTTTGACAATTCTTTCCTACAAGATACGCATCGCATTAGCTTTTCGGTTCCTGTTGAGACTTTATATATTCTTTGATTGTTTCCAGGGGTGCGCCACCTGCTGAAATAACACAATAGGCATCAGTCCAGAAGCTAGGATCTTCTTTTTTCCAATAAAACTGTTTTAGATAAGTTTCAAATTCTTTTCTAACTATACGGCTTGATGCAGACTTCAAAGAACTAATCAGTTGTGAAATATTGTTGTCTGGATGAGCATCTACTAATAAATGAACATGATTTTCTTCCCCGTTAAATTCGAGTAAAATACATTTTCTTTTTTCGCACACTCTACCAAATACTTCCTTTAGCTTAGAAAGAATTGCTTGATCAATAACATTTTTACGATATTTAGTCACAAAAATCATGTGAAACTGAATTCTAAAAACGGCATGAGCGCCGGAACGTAGTTGAGTTTTCATCTTGACAACTGAATTAGACGATGGTATTATACCATAAGCTAAGAAACTGAACGGGAAGTGATTACTACTGGCGTTACGTAGAGCTACTTTTAGGCTATACCCTACTAAACAAGTGAATGATTTACTGCACTATCATAGGCGGTTACATAAGGAGCTTTATAACGCCGCAGTGCATAATAGAGTCAATTCTTACAAGAAGCTTGGGCTATCCGTTTCGTACTTTGAACAGCAAAATTGTTTGCCTGACTTCAAGGACGTTTGGACAGAATACAGGCAAGTTAATTCACAAGCGTTGCAATCAACTTTGAAGCGTGTTGATTTTGCGTTTCAACGCTTCTTTAAAGGATTGGCAAAGTATCCTAGATTCAAGTCAATTAGGCATTATTCCGGTTGGAGTTATCCAAGCTTTACAGGTTGGAAAGCGCACAGCACAGGAGATAATGGCTATTTAGAATTGGCTAAGATTGGTCAAATCCAGATGCGAGGAAAAGCTAGACTTTGGGGACATCCTAAAGCGATGGATATTGTTTACCGCAACGGAAAATGGTATGCAAGTATCGTTTTAGAAGTTGATGAAATCTTGCTCAAGAATAGCCGCAAAACTGATGACGGGGTTATCGCAATTGATTTAGGATGTAATGATGCTATTGCCTGGACTACTGGAGTCGAGGACGGATTAGTTTCTGCGCCTAGATTTTTGAGGAAAGCAGATAAACGAAACAAGCAATTAAGCAAAGCTAAACGTCGTAAACGTTCACCCAATTTCAAGAAAAAGACTAAGGCATCTTGTAGGTGGAAGAAAGCCCAGAAGCAGGTTAGCAAGCTGAATAGAAAAGTTGCCAACCAGCGCCAAAACTGGGTGCATCAAGAGACTACACGAATTATTAGCGGTAACAGCACGGTAGTCACTGAGGTGCGATTCGTTGATTAGTGAATCACGGTATAAGTCCGTACATAACTAATCCAGTGATACTTAACCCTTGTTAAGCACTGAACTTTCAGATTGATGAAGGTGAAAGCCCTTCCCGCAAGATTCATGCGTGACTCCTTACCTGCCTACATCGACCAAGCTCAATTCTTGGAGAGTGAAGCTAGGAACAGGGCGCAATCAGACTTTCGTGATGGAGAGACACTGGTGCTAATAGGGAGTTCCTACGGTGAAATTGAGCCTATAAAAGTGACTTAACTACAAGCAGGGCATCACTAAAAAAACCCTGACTTCATCAGAGTCAAAACCCGCAGCATGTTTCGGTAATAGCTGCTAGAATCTGGGGTTTCTGATAGTCAAATTGGCTACACCTAACGGAACAAAACAATCTTCTGAAGGAACGAATAAAAACGATTTGAGGGTCTAGGGCACAGTCGATTCCCTGGTAGGTGAGATGAGACACGGAACTCCTTCAAATCGGGTAGGATGCGGCGTAATTGCTGCAAGGTATTCAGAAAGCACGATCCGGGAGAAGAGCATGATTAGGCACAGTCATGAGACTAGTGAATCTTGGAAGAATCTACCGTGGAAGAAATTTCGCAAGGATTTATTCCGCCTACAAAAGAGAGTGTTCAAAGCGATTCAAGCAGGAGACAAGCGGAAAGCGCGGTTTTTACAGAAACTTATCTTAAAATCCAAATCAGCTAGATTTTTAGCAATTCGTCAAGTAACGCAGCTAAACGCCGGTAAGAAGACAGCAGGTATTGATGGTAAGAAATCCCTTGATTTTTCAGAACGTTTCGAGTTAGAAACCCTACTGAAGAATGAATCAGGAAATTGGAAACATCAAGGCTTAAGAGAAATCCCAATCCCTAAAAAGGACGGGACAACTCGTTTGCTTAAAATACCTACTCTCGCAGATAGAGCGTGGCAATGTCTCGCAAAATATGCACTCGAACCAGCACACGAAGCAACCTTCCATGCATACAGTTTTGGTTTCCGAACAGGACGTTCAGCACATGATGCACAAAAAACCCTATTCAACAACCTACGCTCAAATTGCAACGGAATAGATAAAAGAGTTATAGAACTGGATATCGAAAAATGCTTCGATAGGATTTCACACACCTCCATTATGGAAAATTTGATTGCCCCAAAAGGAATCAAACTCGGAATTTTTCGATGCCTAAAAGCCGGAACAAATCCCGAATTTCCAGAACAAGGAACGCCACAAGGCGGAGTAGTAAGTCCTCTGTTAGCTAACATCGCCTTAAACGGGATTGAAAGTATTCATAGATACCACGTACACCGTGGTTACAGAATCACGAACAAAACCCCTTCCACAAGTATTATTGAACCATCAATTCGGTACGCCGACGACATGGTAATAATACTTAGACCTCAAGACGATGCAACCGAGATACTTGGAAGAATTGAAGAATTTTTGGCAGCACGCGGAATGAAAGTAAGTGAAAAGAAAACCAAGATAACCGCCGCGACAGATGGATTCGACTTTCTAGGCTGGCACTTCAAAGTACAAGCCAACGGGAAGTTTAGATGTACTCCCTCAGTGGAGAACTTTAAAAAGTTCCGTCAAAAGGTAAAGAACATCGTTAACTGCTCGAATTATGGTTCTAAGGAAAAAGCAGAAAAGTTAGCACCAATAGTAAGAGGTTGGAGAAACTACCATAGATTCTGCAAGATGGAAGGGTCAAGGTTTTCACTTTGGCACATCCAAAACAGAACATGGAGAGTTTTCAACAAAGAAACAAAGTTAACGCGAGAATCAACAACAAGGCTGATTGAAAAAGCGTTTCCAGCAGTTTCATACTCTGAAAACAGATTCGATAACGTCACAGGAAATAAATCACCTTACGACGGCGACATTACTTATTGGAGCCAACGCAACAGTAAGTTATACGATGGTGCAACCTCCAAAGCCTTGAAAAAGCAGAACCATTCATGTGGTCACTGTGGGTTAAAAATGATGAGCAACGAGCGAGTCCATTTACACCACATCGACGGAAACCATGATAACTGGAAATCAAAAAATCTCCTAGCTATTCATGAATCCTGCCACGATTATATACACATGGGCAAAAGGGAAAACCCCTAAGAATATCGGGAGCCGTGTACACAGAAATGCGTAAGCACGGTTCTAACAGAGAGGTGCTGGGGATAATACCCCACATCGACTCTAACAAGCTAGAAGTGAAAAAAATGAGTGCCAAAGCCAAGAAGGGTAAGCGCAAGAAACAGAAAGCTGGACTAAATAAATCGATTCTTGATGTCGGGATGGGCATGATAAAAGACGCTCTAAAAGCGAAGTTGTCAGATGTTGGCGGATTATTCGTGGAAGTTCCGACACGAAGAGTGAAACCATCTCAAACTTGCCCAAAATGTGGGCATCAAGAAAAAAAGGATTTATCACAGCGCCAGCACGTTTGCTATAACTGTGGATATCATCAACAACGCGATATTGCATCCGCAGAAGTTATGTTGCTTTGGTACTCAAATAATCTACAGGGGTTGGGAACCAACCTCTTAGACGCAGATGATTCTAGCTCTATTTCAGGCACTCGTAAACGAAAGTCTGCGGGAAGTATGAAGCAACTAGGTCGTGCGAAGCGTCAAAAATTTTGCTCTACGGGTGGGGATGTAGAAACCCCACCCTCTACGAAGTAGGGTGGGGTAGTTCATTGAATCTTCTGGCTACAAAGCGACAAGAGCAGAATGGTTGACGCTCAAAGATTCCCCTACAAAATCATTAGTCAGTTCGTTCCCAATAGTTAACCTGGCATTTGCTTGGACACAAGCAAATGATGTGCCTTTGATCTTGGGACAGGCTAATTTCTTCTTTGAGTTTGATGTCTGTTTCTTTCGCGCGCGTTCCGAATTTGAAGTTTGCCCTAAACAGGTTGAAGGGTAAGGTTTTAGGCAAAGATTCAGATCCCCGACAACTCTTACGAAGTCGGGGATCTTGTTTCTCAAAGCAAAACTTCTACCGCATCTCCCAACTGAAGAAGCAACTGTAACTGTGCATTACCGCTGTTGATCGCAATTTCTACCCAACCGTGACTACCAATTAAAGCGATCGCATCCCCAATCTGCACATCAGCGTAAGTTTCACAACCTGGTATTGTCAACCCGGCAGCTTTGACATACCAGGTTTTTCCTTGCACGTAACTTGCCCAAATATTGCTGATTAAGTTGCCAAAATGGTCAATATATTGTATGCAACCAGTTACACCAGTTTCTGTTAAACAGCATTCTGCTAAATCCAACTTTATCAGCTTTGCTGGATCGATTTCTCTGCCTAGCTCTTTTAAACAAACACCGCTCTTCAGATGCGCTGCCACAGGTGCAAAAATATCTCTTCCGTGAAAAGTTCTGCTGGGTTGTTGAGTGAGCCAATATTGAGAGTTTGTCAGTTCGACTGCGGCGATCGCAGGACTTTGACTAAGTACCCCACTAAATATACCATTGTCAGGTCCCACCAAAAACCCATCAGCTAATTGTAAGGCGATCGCTCTCCTGATTCCTCCCACCCCCGGATCTACCACCGCTACATGCACTGTCCCCTTTGGGAAATAACCATAAGCATTCATCAAGCAAAATCTCGCCGCAGCGATGTTTTGGGGTGCAATTTGGTGCGTTAAGTCTATTATGGTTAATTTTGGGTTGATTTGGGCGATTACTCCTTTCATTACCCCGACATAGACATCGCGATCGCCAAAATCGCTGAGGAATGTAATTTGACTCATCTGAGAAAAATATGTCAATTAAATCTATAAAAAATCATATTTTTCTGTAGCCTATGTTACGGAAGTTGTGCTATATTAGGAAATGAAGACATAAAGCCAAAATTTAGAGAGAAAACTTATGCTTAATAATAGAATGCAAGCAGCAAAACAAGCTGACGAAATTCATCACGAGAATCTGCAAAAAAACCTAGAACATCGCTTGCAAGTAGCTAGAGCCAAGGGCGACGAAAAGCTAGTGCGTCAATTGGAAGCCGAAATGAAGTATATAGGTTAAACAAGCGTCACAATTGTAAAGAATTATTTCTTGAGAAACAGCCCGCTTTCGCGGGTTTTACTTTTTTGGCGTTACATTACCGAAGATACGCGTGTGTAAAATTGTAGCGTTTTTAAACGCAGAGGGGCGCGGAGTAATCGCAGAGGTACGCAGAGCTTTTTCTTTGTTTAATTCGTTATGAAGAGCGTGCTTCGGGGTGTATTTAGTTAACTAATTCATACTCTGTGTCTGCTGCACTCGCTTTCGGAGTAATTATATAAGCGGTGTGGGGACTTTTAAAAGTTGTTTGCGCTTGTGGGTGTTGGCAAGCGATCATAGTTGTAACGTGTTCTGCCTCGTCGTCGCGAATGCAGATAAAGACATCATACAAGTTGTTAATCACCGGGCGACGCTCGTAAGGACGACGGGATGTTTGAAATTCGTCGAACATATACAAGTCGCCATCGCGGTAGTAGTTGATTGCAACTATCGGTGCGGGTAGGTGTTTCAGTTTAGCTGCATTTTTCCGCACAAAGTTATCATAAGTGTGATAAGCGTGTTCTTCTATCAATTGGCTGAAGTAATAAGCGTGACGCGGTGAAAGCATGTATAAAAATACAATCACCCAGTAATAAATCAAGGCTGTCAAACGGGCAATAAATCTATCAATAAAGCGGCGATTTCCGCCCAGAGATTCCATAATCAGCAGGTGATGGTGTTCATTCCAAGCTTGAGCAAAGTGGACTTTGAGCCAATCAGCTTTGCGCCATATCCCCAAAGTTTCGTATAGGTGCAGTACTGATAGATAAGAAAAATAAGGAACACGCGCTACCGTTTCCAAAACGTAAAAACGCGCATATGGACGTTTGTTATATAACTTGTCGATAACGAAAACTAAGCAATTGACGAGAAATATAATCATTTTTTATCCTTCGCCTCTGATATCATCACAAACATGTAAGCTACGGCTAAACTGACGCATTCAAGTCAATCAGCCATTAACTGTTGTGACGTGGTTTCACTGTTGTTGATACTGATTGACTTGATTAAATTCCGGTAAATGTTGATAAATTGGTTGTGGAGAGTTCGCGCATTCGTGTCTACCCTGCGGTTGTCGTTGTAATAGACAACCTATTTGAAAATGAATGTAGAGACGTAGCAGTGCTACGTCTCTACAAGATTCATATGTATCGCTATTAACGTGAAATGGTCTTACTTCATTCTTTATACTTCTGCTGTCACCAGACGCTACGCGAAGATGTTTTATTTGACTTGCGTCACCCGCCAACTGAGTTTGAGGTTAACCCAGAAGTTCCAGACAGTAGCAACAGCGATCGCAATCAAATTTGCGATATAGCGGTTTTGTATAACAAAATTAAACACAATATTCAAAATCAGCACATTCAACACCAAACCAGCAAGACAAATAATGTTGAATTTCAAAAATCGCTTCATGCGTTGACGCCATTCGTGCTGCCCACTAGAGACATCAGCAAAAGTCCAAGCATCATTCCAGAAAAAATTATTGATAATCGCAATTTCACTCGCAATAATTTTACTGCGAGTTAAAGGCAAAGCCAAGGTACTTGGGTCACTGAGTAAGTAAAGCAGTGTCATATCTATAAATACTCCACTGAGTCCCACTAAGCCAAAACGGAGAAATCGACCAACAGGAAAATTGATGCGTTGACTGATTTTTCCCAACCGTCCTGTTGCCAACCTTAACCGTACTAAGTGGTGTATGTAGTCGATATATTGCTTACTTGTGACTTTACTTTCACCCTTAGTACGCTCACAAAACACATAGCCAACTTCGGCAATTTCGCCTATCTTACCCCGTCCAATCACCTCAAGGAGAATTTTGTATCCCACTGGATTGAGCGTCGCACCTGCTATGGAACTTCGACGCACCATAAAATAACCACTCATCGGGTCAGATACCCTACTCAGTACACCAGGTAAAATAATTAACCCCAAAACCTGAGCGCCACGAGACAATAAACGCCGGACAAAACTCCAGCTACTTACACCACCACCGTCTACGTGACGACTAGCTACTGCCATATCTGCACCTTTTTGAATGGCGCGTAACAATTGCGACAGTACCTCTGGGGGATGCTGTAAATCCCCATCAATTACTCCTAAAACACGTCCCCTTGCTGCTTGCCAACCGCGAATCACTGCACTTGAAAGCCCCCGCTCATTTTGACGACGCATTACCCGCAATTGTGGATATTCTCGCGTTAAAGATTCGGCAACTTCCCAAGTGCGATCTGGGCTATCATCGTCCACTACAATCAATTCGTAGATTCCAGGGATAGACTCATCTAGCAGTAGGCTCAATATCCTGACAACGTTGTTGATATTGTCTCGTTCTTTGTAAGTCGGAATCACCAAAGACAAGAGGATGTTTTCACTACCTGCATTTACACTACTTGGGGGTAATTCAGGAATCTGTAATGCACCAGTTGGCACTGACAAAAGTGAATTAGGTTCAATTATACTCATGCAGAAATGACTATATGGATAAACGGTGTTGTTAGTAATTATGCTTGAGGAAAGCTATGTAGAGCTGGTGTTAAAAATTTTCTACCAAAAGACATATGCAAAAAGTAATATTTTGTCACCAGATTAAAGTTAGTAGCTCTCATTTGTATTTTCAGCCAAAAAAAGTAATTAAAAAGTTATCGTTATTCTTTATACTAAGCTTGAGGTTGCTAACTAGAAGTACTGAAGAATCTTTTTGTATAAAATCGCTCTTACTTTGACTATATGAACAGCAAATTACGGCTTGCTTGGGCGTTTCCTCCGAAAGGTTTACGATTTTTACTGATTGTTATATTAACATTGGGTGTATTTTTTCGCTTTGTCAATATTGACCGAAAAGTTTACTGGTATGACGAGACTTTTACCTCATTACGGGTTTCTGGCTATACAGAAAAAGAAGCGATCGCGCAACTTTGCAATGGTCAACAAATTGGTGTTGAAGATTTACAGAAATATCAGCATCCTACTCCTGAAAGAACCTTAACAGATACTCTTAAATCTCTAGCTCTAGAAGACCCTCAGCATCCACCCCTATATTACGTGATGACGCGATTTTGGGTGCAATGGTTTGGCAGTTCAGTTGCAGTAATTAGAAGTTTGACGGCACTATTTAGCGTGCTGGCATTACCCTGCATCTATTGGCTATGTCTGGAATTATTTAACTCGTCGCTCGTGGCATCGGTGGCAGTTGCACTGCTAGCTGTTACCCCATTTCATGTGCTGTACGCACAGGAAGCGCGTGAATATAGTTTGTGGGGTCTAACAACTTTGCTATCAAGCGCAACACTCCTACGGGCAATGCGACTACAAACAAAGCTTAGTTGGGGAATGTATGCAGTAACTGTGGCATTGGGGCTGTATACATTTCTGTTTTCTGGGTTGGTGACGATCGCTCATGGTGTTTATGTGTTTGCAATTGAACGCTTTCGATTCACTAAGACGGTTATTGTTTATCTGCTTGCGTCTTTAGTGGGATTTCTGGCTTTCACACCCTGGCTATTGGTTATTCTCACTCAATCGGCTCAAATTAATAAAACAACAGGCTGGACAGGTGAAGTTAAAATAAGTCGGTTACTTGTAATCAAAAACTGGATTGTTAACCTTAGCTATTTTTTCCTTGATTTTGACTACGATACCATACATGGTGCTGAAGGCTCTTGGTTGAAATTATTTGTACTATCTTCAAGTCCTTTTATTTTAATTTTTGTCGGATATTCAATTTATTTTCTCTGTCGGAAGTCTCCAAAGCAGGTTTGGTTGTTTGTCTTAACATTGATTGGAATGACAGCGCTACCTTTAGCAATACCAGATTTCATTTCCGGGGGAGTGCGATCGCAAGTCCCTCGTTATTTAATCCCTTGTTATTTAGGTATTCAGCTAGCTGTTTCTTACCTTTTAGCAACTCAAATTTTCTCTTCATCCCTCACCATTGCCAGACAAAAGCTTTGGCAGGTTGTTATGGTTACGCTGATTTCAGCCGGAGTCATATCCTGTGCAATCATTTCTCAAGCAGAGACTTGGTGGTATAAAGATCTGAACCCTTATACTCCCCAAGTGGTTGGGATCATCAACCAAACTCCTCAGCCACTTGTGATTACTTCGTGTCAGGGAACGTGGCCTCTGGGTGATGAAATGGCTCTCTCCCATCGGCTCGCTCCAAAAGTGCGGCTTCTGTTGGTGAAAGAGTCAAATGTTCCCCAAATTCCTAATACTTTCAGTGATGTGTTTTTCTACAATCCTTATTACAATGAACCCCTAAAGGTATTGGAATATAAACTTGAGAAAGAGCAGAAATTCAAGATAGAAAAGGATGTTTATCCCAAGAAACTCCAGCTTTGGAAACTAACTAAATAGCGCAACCTCACATAGAATTGGTATGAGCATGTCCGTTTTTTGATAATTATCCCTCTTCTATTATTCTGGAGAAACAATAATCTAGAAGCCCTGACGACTGGAAGTCGCGGCTAGCGGAACAAAGCCTGCCGACGCAGGCTACAGAACCCCCGATTTTATGTTAGTCCAAGGTAGGCGGACTTGGTTTGTTGAACCGCGATTTTAATCGTTCGGGCTTGGTTTGTTTAAGCACGATTTTAATCGTTCCGACTTGGTGCAAGATATAAGTTTACCTGTATGCAATGCCAGATTGCTGGCAATTTGTTTGTAGAGTTGGGCAACTGTTCGGTTTACACCTACCAAGCTACCCAACTCGGTTTGATTTTCGGATATCATCACTGACATCACAGGAACAAGGGCTGGACTCTTCTTTGGCACGCTCGACGCATTCACATACACCGACTCTGGCACAGAAGAGCGCTCGCGACCGCACAGACCACCCGAAAACCGATATTGTTGTTATTGTTGTCGGGGTTGTTGTTGTTGCGAATAGCAGAACGGCAGTTTTCAGGATTGTTGTTCCAAGAACCACCGCGAAGCAGCCGGGTTTGCCTGTCCCTTCTCTACCCCCTCGTCCAAGGGAGCGAGGTAAATATCTGTTGGCGTAACTGCCATGTATCCCCATGCTCTAGATGAGCAAACCAACTTTGAATTGATTCGGATACTCTTTCTGAATCAATCTTACCTTTTTCATACTTGTTTTGCATAATTTTAAGTCTGCGTCTTGCCCGTCTTAAATTTTCTGTACGTACCCGAATACAGTTTGGTAAAATGCGAAAGCCTACATAATTAGCGCCATGCTTTGTTTCAAATAATTGGCTTTTGATAGGGTGAATTTTTAGTCTCAATTGATTACCTAAATATTCTTCAATGGCTAGTCGAGCATCAAATAAAAAATTCCAATCGTCTGAAAATAAAGAAAAATCATCAACGTAGCGCAAATATTTTTGCACATGGAGTTGTTCTTTAACAAAATGGTCAAAACCATTGAGATAAACATTGGCGAAAAACTGGCTGGTGAGATTTCCGACTGGTAAACCCCGCCGTCTTTGCAGTGGTGTTAATAACTCATCTCCCATAAAATATTCTACTATGGGTAACTGCTCGTTACTGTTGTCAATAATAGTATCAATTAGCCAGAGGGTGTCTGGGCATTTTATTTTGCGGTGGAGGAGGTCTTTTAAAATTTCGTGGTCGATGCTAGGAAAATATTTTTGGATGTCGCATTGTAAGACATAGCGGCTGGAACGAGCAAATTCAGTAAAGCGATGCAAAGCTTTATGAGTACCAAAGCCCACTCGATTAGCGTAGGAATCAGCAATAAATGTTCGTTCAATTAGAGGAAGAATAACATTACACAAAGCATGATGTATTACCCTATCTTTGTAAGGAGCAGCAGAAATCATCCGCAGTTTTGGTTCTTTAATATAAAAGGTTCTGTAAGCACCAGGTTTGTAAGTTTTATTAGTTAGCTCTGATTGCAATTGTGCTAATTTGGCTTCTAAATTATCATTAAAAGCTAAAATATTCTCTCTAAATCGTTTACCTCTTTGGGCTTTTTTGGCTGCTATTAAAATATTTTCAAAGTTAATAATTTGAGGATAAATATTTCCATAACGTTTCATGTAATTTACAGCAGATTGCGTTTTTATTGAATACACGTAGAGACGTTCGGTCCGGAACGTCTCTACAAGGTTTTGGGTTTTATGCATATACCTCATTTACTTGAAATATGCTGTATCTTTTAGAGGATGTTTGAAAAGTCGCACAGTTTACTTTGAACCTCTCTCTAAATCTCTCTCCTACTAGGAGAGAGACTTTGAAAAAAGTGTTTTCCTGTTCCCCTTCCCTGGTAGGGAAGGGGTTAGGGGTTAGGTTCTTAGGGTTTTGATGTTAAACATAATACTTTTCAAACATCCTAAGAGGATGTTAGTTAGTTATTTCTTTTGCTGTTTAATCCAACCACCTAACTCAATACCAATTTCATTAATTAATTTACCTGCATATTCATATCGATTTACTGGCATTAATTGAAAGTCAAATAACAGACGAGTTTGATATCGTAAAATATCTAATAGACTTTGAAGTGATTCTAATTGTTTTAGCTTTTCTTTGTTATAACGTGCAACCAGCAAGCCTTCTAATAAATTGTACAAGCCATTGATCATCCTGTCTCCTAAAGCGAATTTATGTAGTTTTGGCAACCGATTGAGAATTGGAACATACCATTTAATCAAATCGTAGGTTTTTTGAATAATTGGCAATTCTTCCATTATTTTTCCCAAAGCACGCATATTTACATTCTCAACTTTATATGTTATGCTGGTTGAAGCCAAAGTTACCATTGCCTAGTAAATCTTAACCCCCGCTATCTGCAAAAAAATTAGATCGCTCCGCTCCGCTACACTTTCAAGGGCAAAAAAGAAAAAGTGCAAAGGGCAGAGTGCTAAAGAGCAAAGGGCTAAAGAGTCCTCGCGACCGCACAGACCACCCGACAACCGAGCTTGTTGTAAGTGTTGCCGGGGTAGAAGTCGAGGCGAAGAGCAGAACGGCAGCTTCCAGGATAGTAGTCCCAAGAACCACCGCGAAGCAGCCGATAAAGATTATCATTCTCACTCTCTAACCAAAAACTACCATCGGTTGGCGCTCCCTCATAATTTTCATGCCAATGGTCTGCACACCATTCCCACACATTGCCGTGCATGTCGTATAACCCAAAGGCATTCGCTACACCAAAGCTGCCGACAACTGTAGTTTCTTGTCGATAAATTCCTTTAACACCTCGACCATAAGAACCTGACCATTTATATTCTTTGTTATCTGTACCTCGATAATTGGCTAAATCAGTCGTGATTGTTTCGCCAAAGTGAAATGGCGTAGTTGTACCACCACGACAGGCATATTCCCACTCAGCTTCACTCGGTAAACGGTAGGGCTTGCCAGTTTGACGAGAGAGGCGATCGCAGAACTCTATTGCATTATACCAGGAAACTTGTTCAACTGGACGATTTTCTCCTTTAAAATAAGATGGATCTGGGTCAAGTTCTCGGTTAACTTGCGGGAGAGCAGCTACAGCCTTCCACTGTGCCTGGGTTACAGGATATTTTCCCATATAAAAGGGATCAATTGTGACTGTATGCTGAGGGCTTTCATTCTCAGTTCGCTCAGGTTCATCTGGTGGTGAACCCATGAGAAAACTGCCTTCAGGGATAACAACCATTTCTAGTAAAACATTATTCCCTAAATCTTCAATATAATACTGAGATTGCTGACGATGACGGTGAATGGTTAAACTACGACTAGCCTCCAACTGTTCGACAACGGTTTTTAGATTTTTTTTGGTGACTTTTTCACCAAATACTTCTGATAACGCTCCCCATAGCTTAATAGCAACATTCTTGAGGTGACGCACAGAGTATTCTGCTGAGACTGCTATTTGCTCATAAGTTTGATTGGCTAATGTTCCTTGTATTACTAACTGTTCAGTATCGTTGAGATGTTTTCCTGTTTTAGTGAAAATCATCTCATCGGCAATTTGTTGATTAACCTCTATAAGTGCGACTTCAAATTCAAAGGTTTGTAGGTTGAATCTACCTCTAAAATCTATGGAACCTTCATTCGGATACTTTAACCATCCTTGAAATAACTTTCCTGTCTGCTGATTTTCCCAAAAATAGCTATCTTCACTATTTTCTGTAAAAGTGATATTAGCAGCAGTTTGATTATCATCAAAACTCCAAGACAGTGTTTGTCCTGCAACTTTCACATTTTGAATTACCTCCAAACCAAGCCGAGAACGGAACTGCACTTCACCCTGTACAGAAATTAATAAATGTTCTGGTTTTGATTCTTTTTGCCAAATACCAGTTTTCCCACCCCATTTTACTGCACAAATATATTCTCCAGCATATTTTTTAACAAATTGAC
Source organism: Nostocales cyanobacterium PMM_0081 (assembly GCA_949127805.1). GTDB lineage: Bacteria > Cyanobacteriota > Cyanobacteriia > Cyanobacteriales > Nostocaceae > Hassallia. Next base: position 3,546 of record CASBQC010000418.1, on the reverse strand, counting down.
TGAGGTCTAATTTTTCAGCCTCAAGCGCATAGCTTCCTCCCAATTGTCGTAAAACTTCAGCCTTGAGTTCTGCAAAGGGACGAATCTTGGATTCTAAAGCATTATCATTATTATGATGTATGAGTAGCAGGGCTTCAAATTCATTTATTGATAACCCTAATCGTTTAGCAATAAATTCTGATATTTTATCAAGAACTGAAATTTGTTGATGAGGGGGGACAAAATCTCGCAGTAACTCTCTCACGCCATCAACAAACTCATAGGCAATATAATCAGTATTATCTTGGTGAGAAATTGGTAAACGTTTCAACAGTCCACTCATAAACACTTCTGCTACATGAATTTGTGTTGATTCTTTTAGCAAGGTTTGCTGAATTTGGTGTACAACAGATATACTCACAGGAACTGCTGCCATTAATCCAGCTAAACGTCTGGCTTGTAAAGAAGCATTTGCGCGGAATAGATTGACTAATTCGAGAGCAGATAGCTGGGGTGTAGAGAGTGGAGATTGGGTAGTTGTTTTTGTTTCTGGATGAGAATGATATTTAGATTTAAATTTAAATCCTGCTGTTGAGATATTTCCTTGACCTGCGATAACTTTTGACCAGATTAATAAAGGTTCGGCTTCTAGGGTAATAACAGGAATAGAAGTCAAGGATTTGATAATTTCTGATTTATCTGCAAATTCATCAATATCATCTTCATCCCATAATTGTGCAGTTAGCTGAGAATTGTAGGCTCCAGGGTTGAAAGCGGAAAGTAAAACAGGAATTTGATCAACTAAAGCTGTCCTTTCCCAAAGTCTTTCTGGAAGTAACTGAAGAATAGTAATTAAACCACGTTTTCCCCATAATTTTAGGACTGGATGAATCAGTTCTTTTCGCCAAATTGGAGAAACACAATCACTTACCAGGAGAATTAAACGTCTACCTTTGGGGTCGATTAATATATCGGGTTTGTGGGGAGTAAAATTATCAAACCCTGTACTATTTTCCGCAAATAATTGTATTTTTGTTTGAGTCGAAGTTTCTGCGCTTTTTAATTTCCAAGTCCGCACATCTCGAAAAGCACCATGATATTTAAGCAGTTGTTGAAATTCTCTAATTGTCTGTTCCCAAATTTCAGTGATGCTAGTTTCTTCTACTACCAAAGCTAACTCTAACCATCTTTCGGGAGTGCTTTTGAGAACTGGTATGCCAATTTCATCTTCTGCAAAGCGTTGAACTGTAGCTTCTTCATCCAATATCTTTTCTGTAGAAGATGGCACTTTCCGCATGAGAGGACGAAGCGCACGTCCTAAAGCCAGGGAATTTCTCAGTGCTGCTGCTGCGGGAATTTTGATGGGAATCGCTTCTGTGTTGTCTGTGGTGCTTGGCTTTTCTGTCGGGTGAGGAGGAAGAACCACCGGAGATGTTGGTTCTTGAATAACTGGAGGTTTAGGAACTTCAGGTTTTGAAGTATCTACAGGTTTTGAGGGGTCTGGTTGTGGTGTGGGTAATGGTGTTGATTGCTGGGGTGACTGTTCTAGCGATACCTGCGGCACACTTCGTGATCGCTCCATGTGAACTGCCAACCAGAGAATCTCTGCTAATTCTCTGGCAGTGAAGTCGAACCCAGCTTGTTGTAGAATGGCAAGCGATCGCTCTATCATAGTCCATCTCTACTATTTAAGTAGCGCAGCAAATGTTCTACTAACTTGGTTTTGGCATCTTTATCTTTAACTTTCTCCTCATTATCCACCGATTCAATCATGGGGGAATCAGGTTGATTAGCTGTATTAGTCAACATATAAATAGCATTGAGTAATTGGTCTGTAGCTAAATCACCTTGATCTCGTCGGTTGAGAAACTTCTCAATAAGTTTCTCTGCTTGTCCAATAATATCATTGCCTAAATGGGCTTTGACAATCTTTTCTAATTCCTGACGATTTGGTTGTGGTAAATCTAACCTCAAACAACGTCGTAAAAAAGCCGGGGGAAATTCTCGTTCACCATTACTTGTCAAGATGACAAAGGGAAACTCTTGACATTTGACTTTACCTTTAATAATGGTTGCAGTCTGGTTGTCATAAGTTTTAACAGGAATGTTGTCTAAATTATTTTTATCATCTTTATTATCTGCACTAGCTATTCTGGCTAATTCCGGGATATCAAATTCACCTTCTTCAAAAATATTCAACAAATCATTAGGTAAATCAATATCGCTTTTATCCATTTCATCAATCAATAACACCCTCGGCTTTTGCTTCGCTGAACCAAATAATGCTGTCCCCAAAGAACCCAATTGAATATATTTACCAATTTCTGCTAAATTATCTTTATCATTCGCTTTAGCATCTTGTAAACGACCAATAGCATCATAACTATACAACCCTTGCTGTAAAGTCGAGCGAGTAGTAATATTCCAACGTAATACTTCACCTAGATTTAATTCCTTAGCTACTGCATAAGCTAAAGAAGTTTTTCCCGTCCCCGGTTTTCCCGTTACCAACAAAGGACGACGTAGATACAAAGCTGCATTTACTAGCTCTATTTCTTGTTCCCTAGCTTTGTAAGTAGAACCTCGTTCTTCTTTTTCAAATTTTCGCCAACTAGGAGCATCGGGAAGCTCTTTGATGCCATCATGAGGATGTTCTGGGGTGCCTTTAAATATTTTCCAAGATGTCATGGCTGAATATTAATGTAAAACTTCTGGTAGTGATGCAGGTAAAATTTCTGGCGGTAATATATTTGGATTGTCCCATAATAAAACTATATTCTGTCCAATATGCTTTTCTTTTCTAAAGGCTTTTCGACGTATTTCTGTAATTTTTTCAGGTATTTTCGTAATCGAGCAGTTTTTTAAAATTGATTCAAATTCAGACACAAAATCTGAATCTTCCAATTTAGACCTTAACCATAAAGCAATTGGGATTCCAGCTTGATCAATAGCTTTCAAAATATCCTCAGAAGGAGTGTTAAATGATTTTACACCAAGAACATTAGATGATAATAATTGACCCGAACAATCTTCATTGTTTTCTGGAATCAAATAGGAACAGCATATATCTTCGCGTTGGCTGTGTAGAGTTTGCCACTTCTTCTGCCAACGTATGATTTTTTCGTCTATACATTTTTTCTTCAGCAGTTTTTTGATACGTTGATAGGAACGAATACTGACATTATACTTCATACCTATTCCGTATAATTCATCATCATCATCATCATCATCCTTCTCTTCCTCAATTTTTTTTGGAATAAAAGTATCAATTGGTTTGTCGAATAGTTCACGAGGTAAAAAAATTTCGATTGTTTCAAGTAAATTTCCCATTGGATCAATGCTTTGTTGAATAAAATAGCTCAATAAACTTGGCATTTCTTCAAAAGAAAATTTTTCTTTTTTTTCATAAATTATGTCCAATGACTTAGACTTATATCTTAAATTCTCTTCCTCAATTACCCAAGATTTAACAATATAAAGATTCTTATCAGGTTCTTGAATGCTCGGTTCTATTAAGATAATGAGGTGTCTTTGTATATTATCTTGTTTGTGCTTGATATCTTGTCT